>JAIJJM010000489.1 GCA_022728415.1 Collinsella sp.
CGGGCAACGGCGATTACGCCGGGCTCGTCGGTGCACACGGCGGCCAAGCCATAGGCGCCTACCACGTGGGCGCAAGCCTCGCGCACGGAGGCCATCAGGTCGTGCGTCTCGGCATAGGCCTCTTCGATCAGATGCGCGAAGACCTCCGTATCGGTCTCGCTCTTAAAGTGATGGCCGCGGTCCTCCAGCTCCTCGCGCAGCTCGGCGAAGTTCTCGATAATGCCGTTGTGGACGATGGCGATGCGACCGTCGCAGCTAGTGTGGGGATGAGCGTTAACGACGGAAGGCTTGCCGTGGGTGGCCCAACGGGTGTGACCGATACCGCAGGTTGCGTCGCTATCGATATTGGAAAGCTCGCTCTCCAGACCCGCAACCTTACCCACGCGGCGGATGACGTCGAGGTGCGCCGCGGCACCCTCGCCCACCTCGAGCGCGACGCCCGAGGAGTCATAGCCGCGATACTCCATGCGCTTAAGGCCTGTGACCAGGATGCTCTTTGCAATATCAGAGCCGGTGTAGCCGACAATTCCGCACATAGGATAAATCCCTTCGTTCGCGTGACTGCAAGACGTCCACGCGCAGGGGGCGCTGAGACGTATAACGTTCGAGTATTGTACTCACGCAAGCGCAAGCTGATATACCAGAAGTGGTATCTCAACTTAGATACCACCCGATGCACACATGCCCAAACCATCACGATGGGGACAGGCGCCTTTGCGGTGGCTTGACCGGTTCTAGAGGCGCAGATGACGCTCGAGCCGATTGCCCAGGGCAGCGAGCGCCATGACAATGACGTAGTAGACCACGGCCGCCACCAAAAACGGTTCAAAGGCCCGATAGGTGAGCGCTTGCACGCTCTGGGCGGCACGCATCATGTCCATCAGGCCGATGGTTGCCACCAGCGAGGAGCTCTTGAGGACCGTGATCACTTCGTTGACCAGGGCGGGGGCAATCGAGCGCATCGCCTGCGGAACAACGATCTTGCGCATCATGGGAACATAGCGAAGCCCGATGGCCCGAGCGGCATCGTACTGACCCCGGTCAACGCCCTCGATACCACCGCGTACCGTCTCGGACACCGTCGCTGAGCCGTTAAGCCCCAGCGTAATGACACCGGCGGCAAACATCGATATTTTAAAGCCCGTGAGTTGCGGCGTCGCAAAATACGCCAAAAAGAGCAGAACGATAAGCGGCACGCCGCGAAAGATAGAGGTGTAGAAGCTGAGCACCGCACGCAACGGGCGACAGGGTAAAACCTTGAGCACGGCAATGAGAAAGCCCAGGGCAAGCGCTATGACCAGCGCGGCGGCCGTCACCTGACAGGTCACGACCAGGCCGCTCATAAACATCGGTATATATGGTTCTAGCAGTTCAAACTTCATCAGCATGCCCTTGGCGTGCGCCTCACCGGATCGCTATTTTCCGGCAACCGTCGACGTGCCGGAAGCGGAATAGTCGCCGTTCCACATAAAGTCGGCGCCCACATACTGCTTGATATAGCCGTCGATGGTGCCATCCTCGAGCATCTCGCCGATGCACTCGTCAAGCGCCGCGACAAAGCCGGCACCCTTCTTGGCCATCAGGCGGTACACGCCCACATGACCGCTCGTCTCGGAGCGATCGAGCAGGCCCAGCACCAGGCCCTCGTTCGCATCGCGCATGGACTGGCCCTCGGCGCCGTCGCACAGGTAGGCATCGATGCGCCCGGCGAGCACCTCTTGCAGGCACTGGTCGCCGCCGTCGTACGTGTGAATATCGGCATCGGGCATGACCTTGGCGATGAACTTGTTCTGCACGGTGCCGGTGGTGCAGGCGATGGACTTGCCGGCAAGGTCCTCAACGCGCTTGACAGGATCGCCGCCAAGTGTGAGAACGCCTACGAGCGGCTGATAGTAGCCGCGCGTGAAATCGTACGTCTGCTCGCGCTCTTCGTTGGAGCTCATCGCCATGGTAAAGGCCTTATCATCGCTCTGCACCGATGCAAGCGTGGCGGCAAAGTCCTGCGGCTCAAAGTCGTAAGAAAAGCCCAGGCGCGAGGCCATCTCGTCGGCAATGGCGATATCCAGGCCGACAACCTTCTGCTTGCCGTCCGACTGCGTCTCCAGATAGCGATAGGGCGCGAAGGCATCGTCGCCCACAAAGGTGAGCTTGGCGCCTTTGATATCGTCGCCCGCACCCGCAGCAGAACCAGCGGCAGAGCCCTTGTCAGCGCAACCGCTCGCCGCAACTAATGCTGCACTGGCAAGCAAACTCAGGAAATCACGACGAGAAACAGAGCGAGTCATACCAAAGCCTTTCAATCTACGTTCAAAACGGCTTCTATTGTAGACACTCCACTGTTGAGCGCGCAGCCCAACCGTATCAAAACCACTACAAGGGGGGGGGACAGACACCTTTGTGGTGGCTTGGTCTCCAGCGTTTACCCAGATAAAACCTGCCACAATAAACCTGTCCCTAATTGG
>JAIJJM010000490.1 GCA_022728415.1 Collinsella sp.
TAACGGTAAATTTGGCATCGTTATCCCGGGCGTTGCAGCAACTAACTGGACGTGGGCAGTGGGAAGCGTGTCGGGTCGTGAAGAAGATAAATTTAATTGCTATGGCATTCCGGTGGTGAAAGGTCCGGTGCTTGGTTTGCCACTTGTTGAAGAGAAATGCCTGGCGTGGATGGAGTGCCGCCTGCTACCTGCGACTTCTGCGCAACAAAAATACGACACGCTGTTTGGCGAGGTGGTATCAGCAGCGGCAGACGCACGGGTATTTGTCGAAGGCCGCTGGCAGTTTGATGATGATAAACTCAATACACTACATCACTTAGGTGCTGGCACGTTTGTTACCAGCGGCAAGCGAGTCACCGCGGGCTAAAGAATCATATGCAGCAACCAAGTTGCTTAAGCAATGTTTCAATATGAGTTAAAAGCATATTTTATCTCACGATTGCATATTTTTAGTGAAGATTAATTTATCCTCACCAACATCATAGTAATTGCGTATTATAGCTTCATTAATAAAGCCCTGTTTTGTATAAAATGCGCGGGCGGCACTAAAATCGACATAGCTGGAGGTCTCTACTAAAAGTAGTCTTGCATGATTGGGACAGGTCAAGAAAAAGCAGTTTTGCAGTTTTTTATTTCAGGGCACAGTTGCGAATATTGAATACCGTATGGACTAATGCGAGAAAATTCCGAGGTATGACTGTTTTGATATAGTGGACAATCAAGCGTCTCGAATTAACAATGAATTTCAGGTGCCAAGCCTTACAATTTGTAGCATGACGGATATAGGACAACATTAGGAAATCGGACAGAAAATTCATTATAATAAAATGACAACTTATCTCTTTCTCTCACGTTCTGTGAAATTTCACAAAAGTATAAACTGAGCCAATATGCCTTTATATATAAAAAATACTCATGTTTATTATTATCGGAAAAAGCCAAGATTTGATTAAGGCCATCAAAAATATCTTTCTCATGATCTATATGTACTCTTGATGATTTTACAATATCTTTTAATTCGCGGTAAATCTTATTAAATAGCGCAACCGATTCACTGTTATTGAATCCATAGTTGATAAAAAGACATGATTTAACATCCGATATTAGCAAGTCGTCATAATTCATCTCTATTTCAGACAATTTCACGATATACTCAGCTATAGTATTACTTTGTAAGGACTCAACAACTGACAGTAAAACAGATGGATGCAATAATATTTCAAGAAGACTTTTATCGATATTTTTATACACATTTATTGCGAATTCATCACTCGTCCCATCGATGGTGTCAGATATTGAAAAAAATACATAATCGGGGAGTTCATACCACATGTTAATTTTAATAATATCACGACACGCATCTTCTAACTGTTGTAATCTATTACCTTTATTCATAACAACCTTAATATTATTATATGGAATCTTTGGCGGAATCTTCTTACTACGCGTAATTTTACTAAAACTTTGTTAGAGAAAATATGTATATCACTGATAGCATGTTATTAATTCACCATGGTATTATTTAACGAAAACACCCCCGCATGTTTTCACCTCTTTGTATTTATGATAATTAAGGGGAGTTCTAATTTAATATAAACACCTGTACTTTATCACCTTTAGCAAAAATACAACTTTACTACAGAAAATAAAACCCCTGATTCAATTGTAAAAAGTAAATAATAACAAAGAGCATCATTAATTAATAATTTGATGATTTTCACTGTATTATTATAACTTCATACAGAAGTATATTTTTACATAAAGTGTTTATTGATGATTTTTACCAGTTCATCTTTTGCAATAAGTCCTATATTTAAATTAACACACTCAACAATCTGAAGAAATGTGTCACTTAGTGTATGTTCATGATCACCTTTTGTTTCCATTTTGACAAAAAGGCCAAAAGATGCACGAACAAAAGATATCTCGGGGTTATCCCATGTAAACCATCGTATTCCACCACCTTCATTCATATACTCCCTTATTCTATGCTGTTCATTATTAAAAGTTGAAAAATTAACGTTTTTTTCAATGAAGGTATTTTGCGCTAAAGATATTATTTCCCTGGATAATTTATTACAAACACGAGGGTTCGTGTCAAGAATAAACACCATTACATCAAGTGTAAAATGACGTATTTTATCTATATTTTTCTTTTTCATTGGTCCTAGCAATGAACCGTAAACTTTATCAATACGTTCATCAAGCAATCTTACCATATTTTTTCTTTCTATTTCGATGTGATAGTCTGGTTGATTTTGTATCCCGCTATTATTTTGATGGTTCATTGTTTTAATTTTTTTGCTTTTTTTCATTGTTGCCTCGTTGTGTCAAGATTTTAATAGTGGATGAAAAATAACACCGGCTTATTAGATTCAAATTTAGAGCACCGTCATCTGCGCTATTCGATCGCCAGGGCAAGATTACGAAAGCCCGCTCCCCGCAAGGACTGACGCGAG
>JAIJJM010000491.1 GCA_022728415.1 Collinsella sp.
GGCGATGAACATCAGTTCGTACTTGTGCGCAGACATCACCCACCTCCTTCGGACTATTCGGCCACGGACGTTCCGTGGCAGGAGTGTGTATGCGTGTTAGCCCATGACGCAGCACCAAACCGGCACCGCATCTTCGGGCAACTTGGACAGTCTATATATAAGGCGGGACAGGGTATGGCCATATTCCTGCCGGTTTCGCGATGCCCACCATTTTGGCCAAGCCCGCGCAGCCAAGCCCGCGCGCCATCACCCAGTATTGTCCATTTCGAGCCTCGCCCTATGGTCATGGCGCTGATTTTGCGGGTACGATAGTGCTCGAAGAAGCATCAGAAGAAAGGGGGACTATATGTTCTGTCCTAATTGTGGCGCAGCTGTGCGCGAAGGAGCGCAATTCTGCGGTTCCTGCGGCAACCATCTTGCCGCGGCGTCAGCTCCAGCAGCAGCGACGCCCGCCGCACCCACGCCCGGTCAACCCACCGGCGCCGTTCCCACGACCGCACAGCCCGCGGCTCCCGCACCATCGATTCCGTTGCCCGGCGCAGCGGCTGTGCAGCCGACGCCTCAGCCCGCTGCACAGCCGCAGGCCCAGCCCGCAGGCGGACCGGCATTCACCGCACCGACCACGGCCATTCCGAACCCAGGGCAGCCCGGCCCATCGCCGGCTCCCGCCGCTCCGGCACAACCCATCTCTTCCAGCCCACTGGTCAAGGAACTGTTCGGCGCCCCCAACATGCAGACCATCGGCATTGCGGCCGGCATCGGTACGGCAGCCGCCTTGGTGCTTTCGATTTTCCCTGCAATCGCAATGAATTCCATGAGCACCGCAGCACCCAGCCTCGGGGCCGATTCAACACTGAACCAAGCCGTTGGCGGCATGTTCATCACCGGCAACGGCATGAACTTCTTCCACTACCTGTTCCTATCGTTGGTCATGGGCCTGTCTGGCGGTATTCATTTCGACATCGTCGACCTCTCATCCTCCAGCATGGACGCCAGCAACATGATGTCGTACCCACTGGGGCTCACCGGCTTGGCATTGCTGGTCGGCACCGCATTCGGCGCATTCATGCTGGCCCGTTCCAAGAGCATTCGATTCAAGTTCACCGGCCTGATCTCCGGCTTTATCACCGGATTGCTGCCGGCCGTGGTCATCACGCTGCTTGCGGCCATCGCGGCGGCACCACTCGCCAGTGGCACCACCATCGTGGCCAAGGTGACCGGCGCCACAGTGCGTACGTTCTTTATGGCCTACCTGCTCTCCGCGCTCGGCGCTCTGGCCGGCTATGCACTGGCCCAATATGCTTCCGATTCCAAGAATGTGTTCGGAGCTACTTGGCAGTGGGCACACCGCGTTCGCGGATACACGCGCACGGTGGTCAGCGTCTTGAGCTTCCAGCTGGCTTTGCTCTTCATCGTCGGCCTGGTGGCCCTGTTCGCCGTGGCATTCTCCTCAGGTCAGGGAATCCTGATACTGACGTTCCCGGTCACACTGCTGATGATCGGCGAGTTCTTCTTTACCTGGGGAACCTTCGGCGCCATTACACTGACCGAGTCCGGTCAGCTGCCGCAGGATCTCAGCCTGTTCAGCATCAACCTCAGCGTTACCGTATGGCCTATTTGGATCCTGTTCGCCGTGTTCCTGGTCCTCACCTTCTACACGGCATTGCGCGTCTCCGCACGCAACCTGTACGACCGTGCCTACATGGGCTGGCAGCACTGCTGGAAAGCCCCGATCGCCATCATGGTGTTCTGGGCGATTGCCACGCTGCTGATGGGTACTATGGGCAACCGCACCTCCGTCACGCAAGTTCAGACCACCGGACCTGCCATGTGGTACTTCCTGGTCATGGGCCTGTGGGCATTCCTGGTTGAGGTCGTTGCACTGACGTTCGGCCCGACCATGGTGGTTTCCATGCCGGGACTGCGGGCCCTACTTGTAGGCGGCACTGTGCGTGCCACGCCTCAGCCTGTGGTCGACTACATCTATGCCAGCGGCGCAATGGTCGGCAAGTGGCCCACGTGGGGCACGCCAAGCGCCGGCGTGGGTACGGGCGCAAACGCTGCGCAGCCTCACGTCAACGTCACGCCGACGTCCGCCGGCCAGCCTCCTGTTGCTGGTGTCGGTGTACCCGCGCCCGCTGCCCCGGGTGCTCCGGCCGCCCCTGCAACCCCCGGTGCTCCGGACATTCGCAACCGCGGCTCCCACCACTCCCGGAGCGGCACCGGTAGCCGCACCTGGCGCGACCTCCACCACCATGAATGAGCAGCAGAAGAAGATCTTCATCATCGTTGGTGCCGTGGCCGGCTTCCTCGTACTGTTCGGTATCGTGTATGGCGTGCTGTCTTCCGCCGTGTTCAGCGCGAAGAGCGTGGCGAACAGCTATGTGGCCGCCATCTCCTCCGGCGACTACGACAAGGCCAACACCATCGCCGATCCTCACGTGGATACGAACCAGCG
>JAIJJM010000492.1 GCA_022728415.1 Collinsella sp.
ATACGGACTGCCCGTTGACGGACTTCGGGGGAAAAACGAGTATTTTTAGTCATCCTGTTTACCTCTTTCTCAGGAAGTTTAGTCTCCAGGATTTCCGGGGCGGTTCACTACTCCTATTCAAAATCGTTTCTTGAAATCAGAAAGGGCGTATTTCAGATCAGAACCACAAAGAGCTCTCTGGGATTCACTTAATACATCCTTAACAGGAATAATCCCTTTTTTTCTTGAGGAATAAAACGCCATACCATCATCATTTTTTAATCTCCAGTCTCTCGATATATCAACCTCACCAAGGTATCCGGTAACGACCAGACTATGATACCCATGTTCATTCATAATTTCTTTCAGCCGTTGTGCGAAGGCAGGGGTTCTCGAATGTATCCCCGAGGCGCAAGTCAATACTCTGATATCTATGAAGTTCTTTGGTAAACGTCTATTCATTAATAGAGTGGCTAATGCTAAGGGATTCAACGTTGGCCCAGTTGCTGAACCTGTCCCAATAACTGATGTGTTGCCATGAGCAACGATGTATAACGTATCGCTCGATTTAAGAAAGGATAAAGGTGTTTTGTGTGAAGCTTTCACACCATAACATTCTTTATTCTTCATTTTCTGATACTTAACTTCGGCATCAAGAAAAGTGTCATTTTCATCCATTTGAAATGGGAAAAAGTAAATAATCATATTACCTCGACATCAGAAAAAATTAAAATAATCCACATGCGGAAAGCTCTGAGCAGGAAACATCACCAAGGACGAAACCTCCTCTCTCTGTAAAGGATAGTTATCCATCCGGGGCAACCTATACCTTTACCATAACTTCCGGCAGAGTCACCTTGCTACTATGTTTAAGCCCTGCCGGGCAAATATGTCACTCAACGACCTTAGAGAGTTTTCTGTCAAAAGCAGCAGAGGCTAGCAGTTACTCTCTTATCTCCAGTCTTGAGTGCGAAGAGGCACATAACAAAGTTATGTGTTACTGACCACTCTTTCATTCAGGATGCTTAACCCCGTTATATGCATACAAGAAATGGGGCGCCAGACTGCCGTCTGCAGTTCCATACCGCTAGATAAATATAGACACAGGCAGAGTGTCCCACATAATGCCAGTCTACAGTCGGATGACTCAGTTTATTAGTCTCATTACACAGAGATACATAGCCCAGAAATAATCGCTGATCACTACCTGTTTTCAGGCCCAAGTCATCTGCAGATCAAGTATGTTATATTAGACAAAATAGTTAATTAAGGAGAAAACCAATGCTATACCGATACACGTAAAAGGTACTCCACTGCCAGGATGATTGCCGGCGTCACATCCCAGCGTCGTCTCAAAAGAGGTAACAGTTCATTAAGGCTTCTGATATTACGTTCCGTTAATACACGCACGCCATTCTTTGTCAGGTGGAATCCAGACTGATTACAGGTAATAGTGATATGACAAACATCATTGCCAATATATACGGCCTCCATAGCTCTGAACCTAACATTCCAGAACCAAGAATATGGGGATGATTCAGACAAAAAAGACGCCTCTGGATATCGTTAAATAACGGATTCATAGTCAAATCACAATAGAATATTTCTCACCAGAACTTCATCTTATAATCATCTGTATAAGAAGTTAAACCTAGAGAAAAACAGAGTCGTCCTGTTGCTTCAGATATCGCAGTAACACTCGTCCTTCCGACATAGATGTTATTCCGTGACGGAACAGACTGACGTCTCTGGTTTCAGGCATCAATGACATAACTCGGCTCCCTGGGTTGGTCTTGTTTCTGCATCACCACTTTAATAAATTTAAAGTGAGGCTCATATTTCAGCAGCACATTCTGAACATGTCTCCGGGGATTAGATTTCAAATCACGAAGTAGGCTACGCGTAGCCAGCACTGCCTTAAGGCAGTGAACCTTCTGGACAACCGATCTCCGGCATGAAATCGTTCATCTTGCGGAAGAACAATTTTCTTCTGTGCTCCTCCGGTATGTAGGTCTGGTTTCAGATGCCCCCTTGTTTTTGAGCTCTCATCCTGAAATGAACTACTCATGCCTTCACCAATGAGATCTTCACTCCAAGAGCACGTTTCCGCAAAATGTACCCTCCTTCCATACAGATTTGCCCTAAACGATTATAGGGCAATGCTCTGAAAATACTCAAGTCAAATGCATATCAGGTTATACAATGGGGATTTCTATTATTTATCTCAAGAAATTCTGCAAAAAGCAGAATTATAAAAACAAAGATGACAGTTAACGTGGTATTTTAGAAAATTCTTCTGGTAAACATTTCCAATGTGGACCGGATATGAGGAGCGAAATTTTTGCTTGAAACCATAAAGCCGATGATAAATAGCGTGGGCTTTCAGAGCCATGAAACGTAACTATGCTGAGTATTTTCTGAACCGCCCCGGGTTTCCTGGAGAGTGTTTTATCTGTGAACTCAGGCTGCCAGATCATC
>JAIJJM010000493.1 GCA_022728415.1 Collinsella sp.
TCGCGGTACGCCAGCCATCTGGTGGTCGGCTCGCGTGGCCTGTCCGGGCTGGACGCGCACTTCCTGGGATCGGTGTCCCGCCAGATCGTGAACTTCGCCGAGTGTACGGTGACCGTGGTGCACTGAGCCCGCGCAGATGGCATAACACGCTAATACGAATCTCGGTGATGGGCTTTTGAGGAGAAAGCATCCCCTCTCAAAAGCCCATCACCGAATACCAATTTATGGAAGATTTCAGTCATCCATTTTTGCTCTCCCGTGTTCCCTACGATCAAGAGAAACGAAACATGAAGAATCCACTCACTGAAGTGGCCTACCCTAATTTGTCATTGATTATCTCATCCTGCAGATAATACACATTCCAATCAGATGGTTCATTCGCCGACCCCACGGCACCATGCGTATAAGGAACCAGCAGGAATGGCCTCGATGTATCTGGTTGGACAAAGCCAACTGAACATTGCCCATCCAGGCATAAATACCGACGCAGGGCATCCGAATCAACGCCTTTGGGAAAATACCAAACGACGGCTTGATAGGACAGCATGTCGGAACGCGGCACGTCATCGCAATCAGAACCGGAACCTTGCATACATGTCGCCTCGTCCTCCGGCCCGGTTAGCGTCAGGCCAATGCCATGCCTATAAAGAAAATCCTGGTTCTTATCCCCTCCTATGGTCAAGGAATCCGTGACGTTCCCGCTCTGTAATGGATCGTTCACACCGACCTGTCCAACAATGCTTCCATAAGTGTGCATAAACCAGCAAACGCCATCAAGACGGCAATACATGCCCGAAATGCTGCGATACGATCCGTCCACCGCAGCTCTCACAATATCGTCCATCGTGTAATCGTCTCGAGATTTTAGCGATTTGCTTACTGCATCAATTGCCACAGGAAGACCATCGACCCATGAATGTTCCTCACTGCGTACGGACCGTAGTTCCCGAGCAGATGCGTCGCCATCACAACTGAAGGTCTGATTCTTTATGCCGTCGTAAGCTGTGGAATCCTTGCGAAAATCAAATGCACTGATATTGTCGAGACCATTATCGGATAGAGCATTTTTCCGCGCCTTCGAAAAACGCCGATACTCAGCTCTGCAATCAGCAAACGCATGGTTCTGATCTTGTATTGCCTTCGGGGTAATCCAAAAGCTATTGACGATACACAATATGATGATCAATACACCCGCAATTATGGCAGCAATAATCATAAGAAACGAAGAACGTGCAGCATGCACGGAATTGACAGTGAAAAACGACGATGTCTGACGACGTCGCTTATCACGATGCAGGACAAATACCACTAATGACAGGATGATTCCCACACCGGAAATACCCCATCCTGCCATGCGCATGCTGCCGATATATTTAACGGGCAACACTCCCATAAGCATGATTCCCATTTGAGCGACCAACGCTACCAATGTCAGTCCGATTGCACTGAACAGCAAACAGGTCAATACACGGATAGACGATTGCCTCATGGAGGATGCAACTGCTACGGAGTCTGCGCCATCTGCCGCCACGGCAAAGGTATCGAACGAGGTCTCTCGCGATGCCGTTGATTGTGCAACGGTTTTTTGCTGCCATACAGTATCAAGAGGTTGTCCGCAGTACGGGCAGAAATTAGAAGCTTCCATTTCTATATGTGAACCACACAATGGGCAGAACATTATGTCTCCTTTTGATGTGTCTTTCGGCCTTACCAGTGCAGCTACAAACGACTACGAAGAGCTAAGCATCATTGCTCATCAATCAACTCCTCAATGCTCCAAAATGACGGTCAGTTCGTCATCGCTGTAGGTCCATGTCGCGGTGATGCCATTCCATTTATCTGTTTGCGTGCCGTCTATCGGACGGGTATGGTCGATTTTCGTTTGTATGGAATTGGGCATATTCAGTTCGTCGTACACACATTGGGCAATGGCGTAGTTATATGAATTTGCGGTGATGGTCAGGGTTCTGCCATTATCGCCGATGTTGAACATGTTGTATTCGCCACCGACGTTGCTATCCCAATCGTCCGAGTCAAATTGGGTCTCACATGCGTTAATCGCACTCTGGAACGAACGATAACGTGTTGTCCACAGGCCGACGCCAATGTATACGATTATTGCAGCGACGATAACGGCTACGGTGACAACCACGGTCGTGCTGGTCCCGGACTTGGTGGGTGCCGGTCGGGAAACCGATTGGGCGGCCTGTATCTGCCAATTCGAATTCGACTGAGTCGGCGGATTCGACGAATATGATGATTCCGCACTTGGAGCAGACACCACCACTGACGGAGTTTTCGTTTCCGGAGATGTCTGCGATTGTGCCGGCTCGCCGGAAAGAATCAACTTGGTCCCGCATTGCGGGCAGAACTGCTGCCCAGGTGCCGACTGCGCACCGCATTTATGGCAATACATCATGTTCTCCTTCGAGCTCAAGCATCCTTATCACTGACC
>JAIJJM010000494.1 GCA_022728415.1 Collinsella sp.
GAAGGAAGGCCGATCATGTTCGGACTCTACATGCTCGCGATATACCTGGGCGTCGCCGTCATCGCCGCCGGCTTCGTCGCACTGCTCGTCGTCGTCGCGCTGGCGGTGGGGCTGGTCACGCATCCCATCCGCACGCTCGCCCTGGTATTCCACAAGCTCGCCGCCCTGGCCGCCGGACTGGCGCTGATCCTCGCGTTGATCGTCTGGTTCTGGTACGACCACTCCAAGCCGGACTTTGTCCCGTGCTTCTGGGGATCCATCGGCGTGATCGTCGCGTCCATCCTTATCCGCACGTTCGCCGAGTGGATTCTCGAACGGCCCACCAGGGCCGAACGCCGAGCCATGAAACGTGCCGCCGCGCAGGAAACCGGCAGGGTGACGATGTGCATGCCGGTATCGGAAGAGGTGGCCGCGGCGTTCGAATCGACCCGGGACGGCCGGCGCGCCTCCCTATGACATGCAGGCCGCAGGACGGAACGAACCGCGGCTGGAATAATGGACTTTGCAACCGGAACACGAAAAGAGGGACATGATGGCCAATCCCGAGTTATCGCAGCGCATACAGGAACTGCCCGAGGAACTGCTCGGCCTTGAACGCGAGCCGGGAATCGCCGAACGCCTGCGACGAATCGACGTGCTGAAGGACCGTGCCCGCGCACTGGACCCCCTGGACGGCGTCGAGGACATGGCGCTGGCGGATTACGACCGCGACTGGCTGGTGCGCTACACCTACAATTCAAACGCCATAGAGGGATCCACGCTGACCCTGGAGGACACGTCCCTGGTTTTGGAGGGCGAGTTCGTCCCGTCGGATTCGCCGGCACGGTACGTGTTCGCCGCGCGCGGCGTCGCGGACGGCATGGCCTACGTGCGCGAATACGCCCGGGAGGGGAGGAGACTGGATGAGGAACTGGTCCGGCGCGTCCATGAGGTGACGGCGCTGGACCTCCAGCCGTTCGCCCGCGGCACGTTCCGCCCCTACGGTTATCTGGCGAGGATCACCGCGACCCGCGTCAAGACCGCCGACCCGCTGGAGATCCGCGACGACCTGCGGGCCCTGATCGACGGGCTGGACGCGAGCGGCGCTCATCCGCTGCTCAGGGCCGCCGGCTTCCATGCGATGTTCGAGAACATCCACCCGTTCATGGACGGCAACGGGCGGACCGGCCGCCAGCTGCTCAATTTCATGCTGCTGAAGCACGGCTATCGTCCCGTGGCGATCAAGTATGACGCCAAGCGCGACTATGCCCGCAGTCTGGAGACCTGGCAGGTGGATGGCGATCCCGTGGCGTTCTGTTCCGTGTTCCTTGACTGCGTGGAACAGGAGGAACACGCGTTCATCGAACTGGTCGAGGGATTGCGTCGGAAGCCGGACGCCATTCGCAGCAAAACGGATCTGTTGGACAGGTTCGGCGACACGCTGTGGCAGAACCTTGCCCGGCAAGACGGGGATGGCAAGAGTGCCGGAATTGATCACGAGGGTCCTGGGTGCCATATGAGCCATTAGGCCGAAAGCACCGACTTTGGAGTGGATGGGGAAGAACAAGGTGGTCGCATACCACCCTCAAGTGCCATACCGTGTACTCGAACGCATCCCTGAAAAGAGCGTTTTGGATTCGCATGGATCCGATTGCGGCAACATGGTCATCCATGGGGACAATCTCGAAGCGCTCAAGGCCCTGCTGCCCGAATACGAAGGCAAAGTGGATTGCATCTACATCGATCCTCCATACAACACCGGCAACGTGGACGAGCTCAAAGACGTGGATCTCATGTCCGAGGAATGTCCGATACGGTTCATCATCACGGTGGAGGCGTTGAGCGAGGGGCTGGGACTGCCCGTTCGCCTATGTCCTGGCAACCGTCGCGAAGTCGTCCACGAACTTTGCGGTCATCTGTATTTTCTTCTGTACGATGTCGTCCGTGTCGTCATTTTTAATGGCAGCGATGGCAAGCATGGTCTGGTGCTTGCTGCTGTTGACAGTTCTGCCCCTCGCCAGAAGCTGTTCGACCATCTCTTCGGTAAGGGGCGTACGGTGATGGATTCCGGGGGCTGAAACCGATTCCGTTATCTCGTTTTTTCGGTATTTCCGTATTCCGGTATCTTGGCATGCGTCATTTACCTACATTTTTTTGGTAAATGTAGATTCCTCCGACAGGCTGAAGATATCCCTTTAGGATTTTATCCTGACGAATTTTCTCCCCGAGGATCTTATCCGAATAGTCCAGTAGATAATCAAGAGTCGCCTGATACGGTTCGAGCATGAAGACGCATCGGCTTAGCGACTCCAGGTAATGAAGCCGCTTTCTGCGTTTCCTCTCATTGGATAATGGCTGCAAACCAGGTTCGGTCATTCCGTTGCGAAAGTATTTATGCCATTTGCGTGACAATGAGGGGAACCTGATTTTAATCCATGCTCTTTGTGCCCAGGTTGGGGATACGCGTGC
>JAIJJM010000495.1 GCA_022728415.1 Collinsella sp.
TGCCACGGTGACGACGTGCCATACGCATACGCGCGACTTGGCTGCCGAGTGCCGTTCTGCCGACATTGTTGTTGCCGCGGTTGGACGTGCGCGCACGATTGGCGCGGATGCGGTTCGCGAGGGCCAGACGATCATCGATGTGGGCATCAACTGGGACGAGGCCGCCGGCAAGCTGGTCGGCGACGTCGATTTTGATGCTGTGGAGCCGATCGTTGGCGCAATTACTCCCGTGCCGGGCGGCGTGGGCGCTGTAACGACGGCGATTCTCGCCAAGCACGTGATCGAGGCGGCGGAGCGTGCATCGAAATAGGCGTTTTGGGCTGTTTGAGGGGTTAGCCATATACCACGTGGTCAAAAAACGCCAAATATGAGTACTGTTGCCAAGATAGTCACATATGTTTTACGTCTTTTGGACTCCCTAACGATATTCATTCTTGTTAGGGAGTCCATTTTATTGAACCTATGGGGAATAACGTTGTCTTGCTTTTGGACAAATGGGGATTTTCAGCACTCATTACAAGGTAATTTGCTGCTACTAAATTGGTGACAGTACTCATATTTGACATTTTTTGGCCACAGGGGCTACCGGGGCGGCGGTTTCGCTCTTTTTGCGCCGAAGCGATACACTGTTGCCGTTTGATTTCTTCGCTCAAGGAGGATGCGCATGCCGTGCACAACGATTTTGGTTGGTAAGAACGCGAGCTACGACGGGTCGACGCTTGTCGCCCGCAACGAGGACTCGTCCAACGGGGTGTTTGAGCCCAAGCGTATGCGCGTGGTGCATCCCGACGAGCAGCCGCGTGTCTACACGAGTGTCCTGAGCCACCTGACCGTTGAGCTGCCCGACAACCCCATGCGCTACACGAGCGTCCCCGACGTTGTCCCGGGTCATGGCATTTGGGCCGAGGCCGGCTTCAACGAGCTCAATGTGGGCATGTCCGCAACCGAGACGCTCACCACCAACGAGCGCGTCCGCGGCGCCGATCCGCTTGTCGACTACGTGCCCGCCAAGGGCAACGAGGGCGAGGACGGCTATGTTCCGGCGCAGCCCGGCGGTCTGGGTGAGGAGGACATGGTGACCCTGGTGCTGCCGTACGCCAAGTCTGCCCGCGACGGCGTGCGCATTCTGGGCGAGCTGCTTGAGCGCTACGGAACCTATGAGAACAATGGCATTGCCTTTAGTGACGTTGATGAGATCTGGTGGCTCGAGACCATCGGCGGGCACCACTGGATCGCCAAGCGCGTGCCCGATGACGCCTATGTGACCATGCCCAACCAGCTGGGTATCGACAGCTTTGACCTGGACGATGCCGAGGGCACCCAGGCAGATCATATGTGCTCTGCCGACCTGCGCTCCTGGATGGCCGAGTGGCATCTGGACCTGACGCTGTGCGTTGAGGGCGACGGTCCGGCGACGGTCTTCAACCCGCGCGAGGCCTTTGGCTCGCACAGCGACAGCGACCACGTCTACAACACGCCGCGCGCCTGGTATATGCAGCGCTGCCTCAACCCCAGCGATGTGTGGGACGGTCCCGACGCCGATTACACGCCCGAGAGTGATGACATCCCCTGGAGCCGCGTGCCCGAGCGCAAGGTGACCATCGAGGACATCAAGTACGTGCTTTCGAGCCACTACCAGGGCACGGAGTACGATTGCTACGGCAGCAAGGGCACGCCCGCCACGCGCGGCGCCTATCGCCCCATCGGCATCAACCGCAACAGCCAGCTCGCCGTGCTGCAGCTGCGCCCCTATGCGCAGCCGGCGTATCGCGCCGTGCAGTGGATGGCGTTTGGCTCCAACTCGTTTAACGCGCTCGTGCCGCTGTACGCCAACGTCGAGACCATGCCCGAGTACTATGCCGACACGCAGGCCCGCGTGACGTCCGAGAATTTCTATTGGGCAAATCGCCTGATCGGTGCCTTGGCCGATGTTCGTTTCCATGAGTGCGGTCGCGCCGTCGAGGATTATCAGGAGAAGGTCGGGGGCATGGGCCACAAGCAGATTCACGACGTTGACGCTGTCGTAGCTGCGCTGCCCGAGGCCGAGGTACCCGCCGAGCTCGCCCGCGCCAACGAGGTCTTTGCCGAGCTCGTACGCGTGGAGACCGATACCTTGTTGGGCAAGGTGCTCTACACCACGAGCTGCGCCATGAAGAATTCCTTCGCGATGAACGATAACGTAAGGTAAAGACGACCTTGCAACGAGCGAGCGGGGCAAGCGCCATCGAAGGCTTTGCCCCGCTCGATTCCTATCTTGGCGGTAAAACGATTTTGTGTCGTTCGCTCAATCTTGGGTACAAGAAGGACAATGCAGTTGTTCACGATTGGAGCCAACCATGGTTATGAAATTCGATCAGCTTGTTAACGGTGCCATCAACGTGGGCTTCGGCGCCGCTGCCGTTGCCGTCGAGGGCGGCAAGAGGGTTCTTGACGACCTCGGTACCAA
>JAIJJM010000496.1 GCA_022728415.1 Collinsella sp.
CACCGCCACCTAATATATCCAGTGTCTGTAGCCACTCATCAGGTGGTTGGGCGCGGGATTATATTTTTATTTATTGGTGAAAATTTAGCTTTTTGTGCAAGTTATTAAATAGATACTTAAGTTATATTTCTTACTCTGCGGGCAGTGAATAATTCATTATTAAGAGTGAATAATAATGACCTGTCTTTAATTAATCGCTATTGGGAATACGTCGAAGTAGGTATATACACCAGGATAAACCAATATATTTTTTATGGATATTCATTTTTCTTCATCAGACTGTGAATTGCAGGGATATCGAACTTGCACGACTCATCGCAACACTCAAGCAGATTTATGAATTTCGTTCATAACCCCTGACAAATCCTGCCGTCTAATCGAGCTCTTCCCTTTACGTTATGCTTCTCATGAACGATAACGGAAGGATAACACCATGCAAAAAGTAAAACTGAACAACGGTATTGAAATGCCCCTGTTGGGCTTTGGTGTATTTCAGATGACCGATGCCGCCGAATGCGAAAGAGCGGTCATTGACGCTATTAACATCGGTTATCGACTGATTGACACCGCCGCCTCCTATCAAAATGAAACCCAGGTCGGGAACGCACTGAAACGAAGCGGTATCGCCCGTAACGAACTCTTTGTCACCACAAAACTCTGGTTGCAGGATACCAGTTACGAAGGGGCCAAAGCCCAGTTCGAACGCTCTCTGAATCGACTGCAACTTGATTACGTTGACCTGTATTTGATTCACCAGCCATACGGCGATGTCCACGGAGCCTGGCGTGCCATGGAAGAGCTGCAACAGGCCGGTAAAATTCGCGCTATTGGCGTCAGTAACTTCCATCCTGACCGACTGGCAGACCTTATCGCTTTTAATAACGTCGTTCCGGCGGTAAACCAGGTTGAAGTTAACCCTTTCAATCAGCAGCTACAGGCCGTTCCCTGGATGCAAAGTCGTGGCATTCAGCCAGAAGCCTGGGCACCGTTTGCGGAAGGGAAAAATGGTCTGTTCCAGCATCCTGTTCTCACGGCAATTGGCGAGAAGTATGGCAAAACCGTGGGCCAGGTTGTTCTGCGCTGGATCTACCAACGAGGCATTGTTTCACTGGCAAAATCAGTGCGAAAAGAACGCATGGAAGAGAACATCAACATTCTCGATTTTGAACTCAGCCCTGAAGATATGCTGCAAATTACCGCCCTGGATACCGCAACCAGCGCGTTCTTCTCTCACCGCGATCCCGCAATGGTGGAATGGCTGACTGGCCGCAAACTTGATGTTTAAGCCGCGATAAAAGAGGTATTCATTCAATGCAAAAACGTTATCTGGGTAAATCCGGACTCGAAGTCTCCGCCCTTGGGCTCGGTTGCATGGGCTTAAGCCACGGCTACGGCCCGGCGACCGATACCCGTCAGGCTATCGAACTTATTCGTGCTGCGGTTGAACGTGGCGTCACCTTCTTCGATACCGCCGAAGTGTATGGTCCGTATCTGAATGAAGAAGTGGTCGGCGAAGCCTTAAAACCGTTTCGTGACCGCGTGGTAATTGCCACTAAATTCGGTTTTACCTTCGGCGATGATAATAAGCAGCAGATTTTAAACAGCCGTCCGGAACATATCCGTGAAGCCGTTGAAGGATCATTACGTCGTCTGAAAACAGATGTTATTGACCTGCTGTATCAACACCGTGTTGATCCGGATGTTCCTATTGAGGATGTTGCAGGAACGGTGAAAGACCTCATCGCAGAAGGTAAGGTCAAACATTTCGGCCTGTCGGAAGCGGGAGCACAAACCATTCGTCGTGCACATGCGGTACAACCTGTCACCGCCCTGCAAAGCGAATATTCCATGTGGTGGCGTGAGCCTGAACAGGAAATTCTGCCGTTACTGGAGGAACTGGGAATTGGTTTTGTCCCCTTCAGCCCACTAGGTAAAGGTTTCCTGACAGGGGCGATTAAGCCGGGAACCACTTTCGGCAAAGATGATTACCGCAGCACCGTACCGCGTTTCGCAGCACAAGCCATTGAAGCCAATGAAAAACTGGTCACCTTGTTAGGTGAACTGGCTGCGGAGAAAGGGGTAACGTCTGCACAAATCGCACTGGCATGGCTATTAGCACAAAAGCCGTGGATTGTTCCCATCCCTGGCACCACTAAACTGAACCGGCTGGAAGAAAACCTGGCCGCTGCTGACATTGTTCTTTCGCAGAAAGATACGCAGCAGATAACCGAGGCGCTGGAAACAATTAAAATCGTCGGTGAACGTTACTCGCCTGAACATCAGGCACGCGTAGGCCGCTAATACCCAAACGGGTCCAGGATAAAGGACCCGTTATTCGGTGTAGCGAAGCGCATCGATCAACAGCGCAAAAGCTGGCGGATGCTGCTTGCGGCTGGGGTAGTAAAGATAATATCCGGGAAAAGTTGGACACCACTCCTGTAA
>JAIJJM010000497.1 GCA_022728415.1 Collinsella sp.
TGTTAGGTAACATTTAGTTTGGCTAAATGTAAAGATATTGCTGTTTTATTGTTTGTTTTTGCGAGATGCGCCGCACCATTCCGAAGCAAAATTCTTAAACCGCACCTTTTTGGTGCTACCGCTGATTTGTGGTGGTGCAACCTGGTTGCGTCGCGGCTGATTTCATCGCTTACACAGTAAATAAAGCAACTTACATGCCAAAAAATACTTAGGGGCGAATTAATTACGATTGTAATTTTAGGCTGAAAAAGTCATATTTCGGACAGAATTATCTTTTCGGCATGGGACGTTTGCCGGGATGATAACTGCACACGGGAAAAATGCTTTTTACCTGTCTTTTCAAGGAAGAAACACCTTATGTCTGCATCTTCGGTTAAGCCGTTAAATGTTCAATTACCCGCAATAACCCTTATCCTTTTTGCACTCTGTATTGGGATATTTTGTTATCTCGCACAATGGATGAGTTATGAAGAGGTCGATCAATCCGCACTTATCCATCTCGGCGCAAACGTTGCGCCTCTTACTTTGTCGGGTGAACCCTGGCGCTTATTGAGCAGTATCTTTCTGCACAGTAGTGTTTCTCATCTGCTGATGAATATGTTTGCATTCCTGGTCGTGGGAGGCGTGGCGGAACAGATTCTGGGGAAATGGCGACTCCTGATTACCTGGTTATTCTCCGGCGTCTTTGGTGGGCTCATCAGCGCCTGTTATGCGTTACGCGAAAGTGAGCAGATAGTCATCAGCGTTGGGGCATCCGGGGCGATTCTGGGAATAGCTGGTGCAGCGATAGCAACACAGTTTGCTTCAGGTACGGGCACATACCATAAAAACCAGCGGCGAGTATTTCCTCTGTTGGGTATGGTGGCGCTGACACTGTTGTACGGTGCCCGGCAAACAGGAATAGATAACGCTTGCCACATTGGCGGCCTGATTGCGGGTGGCGCGTTGGGTTGGCAGAGAGCGCGTTTATCTGGGCAAAACCGGCTTGTTACGGAAGGTGGGATTATTGTTGCGGGTAGTCTTCTTCTGACCGGGGCTATCTGGCTTGCGCAGCAGCAGATTGATGAGTCAGTTTTACAAGTCAGGCAAAGCCTGCGTGAAGAGTTTTATCCGCAGGAGATTGAACAAGAGCGACGACAAAAAAAACAACAGTTAGCGGAGGAACGCAACGCCCTCAGGGAAACATTATCCGCTCCGGTAAGTCGTGAACAGGCCAGTGGTGATTTGCTCGCTGAGATTGCCGATATCCATGATATGGCGATCAGTCGGGATGGTAATACGTTGTATGCCGCAATTGAAGACACCAACAGCATTGTTGTTTTCGACCTCGGACAAAAGAAAATCCTGCATACCTTTACAGCGCCCATAGCGAAAGAAAAGTCAGTCAAACATTGTGGTGGCTGTAAAGATCAGGGCGTCAGATCGCTGGCATTAAGCCCGGATGAAAAGTTGATTTATGCGACTTCATTTGAAGCGAATGCGTTATCGGTCATTAACGTGGCGACAGGGGAGATTATTCAGTCGATTACCACCGGTGCACATCCTGACAGTCTTATCCTCTCGCGTGATGGCACAAAAGCCTGGGTGATGAATCGCACCAGTAATAGTGTGTCAGCCATTGATCTGGTGGCTTATCAGCATGTGGCGGATATCCCGCTGGAGAAATACGACGGGACGGGGACGAGCGGTAAACCAGGCGCCTGGGTTATGGCACTTTCCCCGGATGAAAGAACATTACTGGTTCCGGGAGAAGGCAGAGGTAACATCGTGCGGATCAATACCATCACGCATCAGAAAGAAGACTTTCCCGCAGGTGATGCGCGTGGAACGATATCGGCGATGCGTTTTCGACCTGAAAACGGCGAGGTTATTTTTGCCGATAGTCAGGGGATTTCACGTATAAGCATAGGGGATCAACAAACCAGCATTATGACGCAATGGTGTAGCAGGAGCGTTTATTCCGTTGAGGGTATTAGCCCGGACGGTCAATATTTAGCGTTGGTGTCATATGGACTGCAAGGTTATGTCATCCTGCTCAATATTAATGCCGGGCAGATTATTGGCGTTTATCCTGCCAGCTACGTTAATCACCTTCGTTTTTCAGCGGATGGTAGAAAAATATTTGTCATGGCGAAGAACGGGTTGATCCAAATGGACAGGACGCGCTCGCTTGATCCGCAGGCAATTATTCGTCATCCCCAATATGGCAATGTGGCTTGTATCCCTGAACCGTAAGAAAAAGGGGCATGATAACCATGCCCCAAAGCTTAATGAGAAAGTACGTTTTGCTCATGCAGGATACATCAGGCACATCAACGTTTACGTGCTCGCAGACTCATCAGCACAGCGGCAAAACCAAACAGCGCCGTCAGCACCCACAGCGGCCAGTTGCCGGTACGTGCATACGGTGTGAGTCCGGTGGTCGGTGTCACATTAGTGGT
>JAIJJM010000498.1 GCA_022728415.1 Collinsella sp.
GCTCCATGCTGCCCAAGGTCCAGGCCGCCTCGACGTTTGCCGAGAGCAAGCCGGGTCGCGCAGCGCTCATCACGCTGCTCGAGAAGGCGCGCGATGGCCTTGCCGGCAAGACCGGTACCACGTTTACCGGCAACGCCGAGTAGGCATATCTGCACCATTGAGGAGGGTGCCCTGCGTCGCGGGGTGCCCTCCTTTGTGCTACAGAGAGCCGAGGGGCGCTCGCTGGAAAAAACGAGCGCGTGTCTGTTCTGACGGAGCGTGAGCTTGGTATGGTGGGTATGGCAACTATGGTGTCCGAGGTGGCCAGGGGAGGTTTGCGGAGATGAAACTCGGTTGCGTGATTATGGCCTCGGGCGAGGGCAAGCGGTTTGGCTCTAACAAGATGCTTGCCGATATCTATGGCCAGCCGCTGATTGCCCGGACCATCGATTCGGTTCCCCGGGGCTTTGACGTCGTGGTTTCGACGCGTTGGCCCGAGGTCGACCAGATTTGCGAGGACAAGCATTGCCCGTGCGTGCTGCATGATGGCGAGTTGCGCAGCGAAAGCGTCCGTGCGGGCCTTTCGTGGGGAGTCGAACGCAACTGGAAAGGTTGCCTCTTTTTGCCGGGCGACCAGCCGCTCGTGAGTTCGGTTTCTTTTGAGTCCATGGCTCGCGCATTTGACGAGCGTGGCCGCAAGCATCCGGTGCGTCTTGCGCGCAACGGTGAGCCTTCGAGTCCGGTGCTCTTTCCGGCGGAACTGTTCGATGCACTTATGTGTCTTGAGGGCAAGGACGGTGGGGGCTCGATTCTCAAAGGCCGCGTCGACGTTGCGCTGGTCGAAGCGCACGCCTACGAGCTGTGGGACGTCGATACCGCCAAGGGACAGCGACGCATAGCGGAGCATATCGCCGCCTGCTCGTATTTTGATCGCGTGGCCAACTGCATCAATCAATAAGGAGCAATTATGATCATCATCAAAAACGGCGCGCTCGTGACGCCCCAGGGGCTTCGCCGCGCCGATCTTGCCATGGAGGGCGATAAGATCGTGCGGATCGCCGCGGCGATTGAGCCGGCCGAGGGCGACACCGTCGAGGATGCCGTGGGCTGTTGGGTGTTTCCCGGCTTTATCGACGGCCACACGCACATGCAGTGCTGGACCGGCATGGATTGGACGGCCGATAGCTTTGAGACCGGCACGCGTGCGGCTGCCTGCGGCGGCACGACGACCATTGTGGACTACGCGACGGCCGACCGCGGCGTGACCATGCCCGATGCCTTGGCCGAGTGGCATCGCCGCGCCGACGGAACCTGCACGGCCAACTACGCCTTTCATATGGCACTCGCCGAGTGGAACGAGCGCAACCGCGCCGACCTTTCGGCCATGCGCGAGGCGGGCGTATCGTCGTTCAAGACCTACTTTGCCTACGATCATCTGCGCCTGGACGATGCCGAGACGCTCGAGGTGCTCGAGGAGCTCAAGCGTATTGGCGGCATACTGTGCGTGCATTGCGAGAACGGTACGCTGGTGGACGAGCTGCAGAAGCGCGTGTACGAGCAGGGGGTTCATGGACCCGAGGGCCATGCGCTCAGCCGTCCAGACGTGTGTGAGGCCGAGGCAGTGAGCCGTCTGCTGTATCTGGCGCACCTGGCCGGGGACGCACCGGTCAACGTGGTGCACCTTTCGACCAAGCTGGGGCTCGAGGCCATCCGTGCCGCCAAGGCGCGCGGGCAGAAGAATATCTATGTCGAGACCTGCCCTCAGTATCTGATGCTCGACGATACGTGCTACTTGGAGCAGGGCGAGGACGGCTTTGCGGGTGCCAAGTATGTGATGAGCCCACCGCTGCGCCATGCGGGTGACCGTGCGGCACTGCGCGAGGCGCTTGTGGCCGGCGAGATCGATACGATTGCGACTGACCACTGCAGCTTTAACCTGCACGGGCAAAAGGACCGCGGGCGCGACGACTTTCGCGCGATTCCCAACGGCGGGCCCGGTGTGGAGCATCGTCCCGTCGCGATTGCCACGAGCTTTGAGGGGCAGCTGGGCCCCGAGGATCTGTGCCGCTTGATGAGCGAGAACCCGGCGCGCGTGTTTGGCATGTACCCGCGCAAGGGTTGTCTTACCGAGGGCTCCGATGCCGACGTGTGCGTGTGGGATCCCCGGGCGCGCTGGACGATCAGTGCCGCGACGCAGCATCAGGCCGTGGACTACACGCCGCTCGAGGGCTTTGAGGCGCATGGCCGCGCAAAGGCTGTGTTTGTGAACGGCGTGCTGGTGGCGCGCGACGGCGAGCCCACCGGAGCCCAGCCCGGCCGCTACGTCCCCCGCTAGCAGGAAGATCACCGGATTTCCCTCCTCAGTTGCGGTGGAATAGTTCCTGTTTAGCCGCCAAATAGGCCGTTTAAGGAACTATTCCACCGCAACTTATAGGC
>JAIJJM010000499.1 GCA_022728415.1 Collinsella sp.
GGTCTACCGTTCACGAAGCGTCCAGTTCGTCGTGCTCAGCAACGATTTGGGCCGCGAGGCATTCGAGCAACTGACCCGCCACCTTAAAGAGGCCGTTTTCGCTCCTATTCGAATCGCAGGCGACACCATTACTCCCGTCTGTCTTGTCGTCCCGGCCTTTTACGAGCACTTAACCCATCAGACGACCGCCGTTTTAGGCGAACTCGACCGTCGCCTTCGCACGGCCGGGGGACTTGTTCCCAACGACAGCCTCCCCATACCCGAGGCTGAGCGTAAAAGCGCCATAGCCGAACGCATCGACTCGCTCACGGGCCTCTATCGACCCAGTGAGTTTATGCGGCGCGCCAATACATTTCTCAAGACAAGGCGCGACGGCACCTGGTGCGTCGCCACGGTCGACAT
The DNA here is from genome assembly GCA_022728415.1 of Collinsella sp. Next base: position 403 of record JAIJJM010000499.1, read on the forward strand.
GGGTCACATGCGCCTGTTTAATGAATGGCACGGCCAGACCGAGGGCGACCGCGTGCTCGCCGATGTGGGCACGGTCCTCAAGAATATCGAGAATGGCGATATGGGCGTCGCAGGGCACTGGGGCCAAGACGACTTTTGCATACTCATCCCCTTTGAGCACAACACCATCCATCAAATCTATAGCCGCGTTCGCGAGGCCGTAGCCAGACATGATGACGGCGTAGGCTTCTGGCCGTCCATGGGCGTTTACCCCATCGACTCCAGTGAGGAAATCACCATCGATGCGCAGGCAAAGGCCATGTATACCAATCAACGCGCAAAAAACGACTTTAAGGAGCGCATTGCCATTTTCTGCCCCGCGGAGTACGAGCGCGAAGTCGCGTTCCACCGCACGCTGACCGAATTCCAGTATGCGCTCTCAAACGGTCGCATTACCTATCACTTGCAGCCCCAGGTCGATATGAAAACCGGCGAGATTATTGGCGCCGAGGCGCTCACGCGCTGGATTGACAAAGATAGCTCCCTCATTTCACCTGCCACCTTTATCCCCGCTCTCGAGGAAAGCGGCTTTGTGGTGACGCTCGACAAATACATTTGGCAGGGTGTCGCCTCGTGGCTGCGCGAACGCATCAATCGAGGACTTCGTGTGGTTCCGATCTCGCTTAATGTGTCGCGCGTGGATATCCTTGCCTGCGACGTTGCCGAATATATGGGAGCGCTTGCCGCCCAGAACAACCTACCGCCCAAGCTCATGCGTATCGAGATCACCGAGACGGCTTATACGGGAGAGTCCGAGGCCGTGGACAAACTGACGGCCGACCTGCACGCCCGCGGCTTCTCGACCTATATGGACGATTTTGGCACCGGTCAGTCCACGCTCGCGATGCTCAAGAACGTCAACGTCGACGTCATCAAGCTCGACCGCGCATTTGTGCCCGTCGACGGCGATCATGGCCGCAGCACGCAAATCATTTCATCGATGCTCGAGATGGCGCATTCGCTCCATCTGCCCGTCGTGGTCGAAGGCGTCGAGACAAATGAGCAGGCGAACATGCTACGACAAATGGGCGCCCGCTACGCCCAGGGCTTCCTCTACTACCGCCCCATGCCGGCGGAAGATTTTGAGGTATTGCTCGATGGTGGCAATAACAATTGATACGCTCGCGCGCAGGACGCTACCGTTAAGGGACATGCTTGTCCCCATTGGCTAACTTGTATTCCCAAATCGAGTTGAATTGGGGATATGATACAGACCACTGTCTCGCCCAAGGAGGTTATGCATCATGAACGAGTCCTATCGCCTGGGCGAGCAATCGGTTATTACCTATCTTCAGCGACTTGCAAATGGGTTTTCGACCGCCGAGCTTGACGTTGCCGCTCTGCCCACAGAGCTGCGCGCCATTGGCGAGCAGCTGCAGAAGACGCACGCCATCCTGCAACAAGAGCGGCAGTTGCTTGAGTGCAACGCCTATATCGATCCGCTCACCAACTTGGGCAACCGCGGCGGACTCGACCGTCACGTCGAGCAACTCTGGCGCACAGGCGACCCCTTCACCTGCGCCTATATTGACATCGACCACCTTAAGCACTGCAACGATAAGTTTGGCCACGCCGAGGGCAATCGCTATATTCTGAGCATCTGCCGCGCGCTCACTGAAACAATGGAGCACAATGAGATGCTGTTCCGCATCGGTGGAGACGAATTTGTACTCGTGTCCCCCACGACAGGCGAAGCCGAGCTCGAGCAGCGCCTTGAGCGGGTACGCACCGACCTTATCGAGGCGACATCAGACGATAAAGCGCCCATGATCTCTAGTTTTAGTTTTGGCTGCTCGCGCGTCGACCCGCTTGCAGGCGACACGCGTCGCCAGATGACGATGGATGCCGATCGCAAGATGTATCGCTATAAGCTTATGCATCGTGTGCAGCAACCGAAAGACAGTGACGCGCCGCAACACCCAATCGCCGAGCAGTTTCCGTGCAACGACCGGGTGTTCCAAGCAATCTCC
>JAIJJM010000500.1 GCA_022728415.1 Collinsella sp.
TACCTCGTTGGCAACCTTTTTGAGCTCTTCGTCGCTCATTGTGCCTTCCTTTCATCCTCTTTAGACAAGATGCGCACGGCACAGAAGGTCGTCCCAACACAGCCGCAATGCACGTACGTCATTCATTATGCTGGAAACTGATGGCTTTACCAGAGTTTTTATCATTATTTGAACAATTGAGCAGGCAGAACCGCTGATGAAACGGTTTATCAATGTGAACGTCTTTTGGATGGAGCGCAGTCGGCCCTACGCGTTAATGTCCTTGAATCCCTCGCCGAAGGTTTCCGTAACGTCGGCCACGGTCACGATGGCGCGCGGGTCGCGCTCGCGCACGATCGTCTTGAGCGTGTTGAGCTCGCGACGGCTCACGATTACCATGATCACCGGCTTCTCGGCACCCGAGTACATGCCGGTCGCCCTCAGCTTGGTGCAGCCGCGGCCCAGGCCATACATGATGTCGGCCGCGATATCGGGAAACTTGTCCGAGATGATGAGCACCATACGGCGCCTGTTGCCGCCGTCGACCACGGCATCGATCACGTAGCCGCTAATGACCATCGAAAGGCCCGCATACAGCGCGTTTTCGACCGAAAAGACCGGGGCCGACAGCGCGCACACGGCAACATCGATCGCCATGACGGTCGAGCCAACCGGCAGCGATGTGTTGCGCGAGATAATCTGACCGATGGTGTCGGAGCCACCAGTGTTAGCACCGGCGTGCAACACCATGCCATATCCGACGCCCGTGATGATGCCGCCCCACATAGCAGGCAGCATCAGATCGGCATGTGCCAGCGGCGCGACAAACGGAGCAAACAGGTCGGTGAAAAAGCCCAGCAGCACAAAGCCCGTCGCCGTCTGCACCACGTAGAACATGCCGCCCGCACGCATAACCACCAGCAGCAGCAAGGCATTCATCACAATTGTCTGGATACCGACGGGCAGCGATATGCCATGCGAGGCGCCAACCGCCTGAATAATGGTGGCGAGACCCGTAACGCCGCCGGCGGCAAGGCCGTTGGGAATCAAAAACAGGTCCGTCGCGATAGCTGCCAGGGCACAGCCAAACATGATCTTGGGCAAGTCATGAAAGAAGTTCATCGAAAGAATGCGCTTGATGTCCAGACGATATGCCATGCTGCCTCCCTCAAAAAAGCGCACCCAAACGAGTGCGCCTTGAACTTCTTGCCGTATTCGATTCTACCGATTCACCGAGCAAATACCACCCCTGCGAAGTGTCTGCATCGACCCGGAGCCAGCCATGTGTCTAGGCGTCCGAGCCTTCCGCATCGGCGTTGCCGGTTGCCCAGCGATGGTAGCCGATCACAAATGGATCCAGATCGCCATCGTCGAGAACAGCCTCGACGTTGCTGGTCTCCACACCCGAGCGCAGGTCCTTGACCATCTGATACGGGTAGAGCACGTAGCTGCGAATCTGATTGCCAAACCCGATCGTGGTCTTGGGTCCACGAATCTCGTCGAGTGCCTCGGCGCGCTTTTCGAGCTCGATCTCGTACAGGCGGGCCTTGAGAATCTGCATGCACGCGGCCTTGTTTTGAATCTGGCTACGCTCGTTTTGGCACGTGACAACGATGCCGCTGGGAAAATGCGTCACGCGTACGGCGGAGTCGGTGGTATTGACGCCCTGGCCGCCCGGGCCGCTCGCGTGATACACGTCCACGCGGATATCGTCGGGACTGATCTCGATGTCGATATCGTCAGGTAGCACGGGGATGACCTCGACGCCGGCAAACGTGGTCTGGCGGCGCTTCTTGTCGTCGGTGGGGCTAATGCGCACCAGACGGTGGACGCCGGCCTCGGCGCGCAGCATGCCAAACGCGTCCTTGCCCTCGACGGTAAAGGTCGCACGGTCGATGCCGATGACCTCGGCCGCGGGGCAGTCGTTAATGGTGACCTTCCAGCCGCGACGCTGACAGTACTTCATGTACATCTTAAAGAGCATGAAGGTCCAGTCCTGCGCCTCCAGGCCACCCTGTCCGGGCTTGATGGTCACAATCGCGTCGCCGTGATCGAACTCACCGGTAAACCAGCTCGAAAGCTCAAGCTCGTCGATAGCGCGGGCCAGGCGTCCTGCCGTAGCGGCAGCCTCCTCGCGCAATGCGGTGGCATCGGGGTCGTCGCCCATCTCCTCGGCAAGCTCCAGTGCCGCGCGGGCGTCAGATAGCTCACCGCGCGCGGTATCCACGGCAGCGATATCTTCCTTGGCGTGAGCGATCTCCTCCATGGTGGCGCGAGCGGCGTCGGCGTCATCCCAAAAGCCGGGGGCCACGCTTTTTGCCTCGAGCTCGGTCACGCGTGTGCGTTTCTCGTCCAAATGAAGATACGACTCGACCTCGCCGAGCCGGTCCGCAAACGCGTCCAGCTCGGCGGGCGTTACCTCTAAA
>JAIJJM010000501.1 GCA_022728415.1 Collinsella sp.
TCGGGGCTGACGGCAATGCCGTCCGTTTCAGCTACCAGCCGTGTGACCGCCTGCGCTGCGTCTGCTCGACCAATCCCCAAAAAGGCCTTGGTGTGTTCCATGTATGGACTGAGCGAGGCACCACCTACCAAGCGGTTCTGGGACCATGCGCCTATGAGTGTCGGCCTGAGAAAGCCTTGACCCTGCCAGACGAACTCTGGTCCAGGAATGAATCCTGGATGCGCGATTTCTTCGAGCAGGAGACTTCCGATTTCCTCTGCCTCGGCGTGGTTTCTCGCCGGACGAATATCAGGTTCGTTGAGGGAGGTGGTGCGATGGTCTGATCTCATTTGGAATTCTCTCTTTCTCTGCAATCGATAAAAGAAAAATGCCCGTTCCCGATGTTGGAGCGTCGGGGACGGGCGGTGCAACCAATATTCCGAGCGGCCGCGGATCCCGTATCTTGCCGGATCCCGGTCCGTGGCCGCCCAATGCATTGTCTTGGAGTAGTGATCACACATGAACGACTTTACTAAAGCATTCCGCATGTCTTGCTCTGTGTTTCCCGAGTGTAACCGGGATTTTCACGCGCCGGTTTGGACTTTCCCGGTCGCGGTGGCGTTCGCCCGCCATAATGGTCCGGTTTCCACCGATTCCCGTCGCCTGGCGTCGATGATGGCGCACCCGTCCATGGAAGGGAGACTCGCGTGAACTGGCTTCTGATCGGATTGATCGTGTTCGTCGTGTTCTCGTGGCTGATGACGCTGGCCCTGTGCCGGGCGGCACGTCTCGGCGACGAGCAGGCCGCCAGATTGGCCGCCGAACGCCGTGCCGCCCAGCAGCGTGAGGAGGAGCGGCCGTGAGCAACATCGCACTGTCATGGGCCTTCAGATGCCATGTGGGCAATGCCAGCGCGAAGGCCGTGCTCGTCTACCTCGCGGACCGCGCGGACGACGACGGCACCGCAGCCTATCCGAAGATCGCGACCATCGTCAACGTCACCGAACTCTCGGAACGGACCGTGCGCGCCGCTTTGAAGACGCTCCAGGAGCGCGGCTTCATTCGCCGTGGCGACCAACGGTATGCGCGCCTCGGCAAGGGCGGCAGGAACCGTCTGCCACAGTACTGCCAGATCGTGTGGGACCTCGCGGTCGAATCCGACCCGTCGACCCTCGAATGGATCAAGGAGACGCATGCCGCGGAACGCGACCCGAAGACCATGGGCAATACCGTGGACCCTGCCGCCTCCACCATCATGGAGAACGGCGAATCCAAGGACATACTGCCCGAGAACGTTGAAACGAAGCCGTTTTCCAGCTCTGCAAATCTCGCAGGGCTGGAAAACGACACGAAAACGGCTCTGCAAATCTCGCAGGGCCAGCACTGCAAATCTCGCACCTCCAGCTCTGCAAATGCCGCACCTCCGGCTCTGCAAATCTCGCAGGGCTGTATATATAAGGATAAAACCCTCCATGTAAACCCTCCATGTAAACCCAACCCCTCTCTCCCTACGGGAGAGCTCCCCGCAAGCGGGAAGCGCCCCGCCGAGAAGGATGGGAACGACATGATCGGAACGGACTCCGAAGCGGCGACCGTGATGGAACATCTCACGTCCGTCCGCTCCAGGCTGATGCTGACCACCGCGGAACCGACCAAACGCGATCACGCCAAGATCGGCCACCTCGTCGGCCGAATCGCCAAAGCCCATGACGGCGACCATGCGGCCGCGATGGCGCTCATCCTCGCGGCCATCGACTGGCTGCCGTCGAACACGTACTGGCTCGGACGAATCGACTCCGCGCGACGTCTCGCCGACAACTGGGACGGCATCGCCAACGACTGGACCATCAGCCAGATCGAACGCCGGCGCGCATTGGACTCGGAGGCCCGGGACCGCGACCGGAAAACCAAGCCGGTGAGGAACACGCCCGTCCCTCCGCGCTACGAGGAACGCCATGTGCACACGCTCGGCTGCGAACACGTCCTCGCCGACATGAGACCGCACGAGGACGAATACGACCACGAGGGAAGCCTGCGCTACGGCCATCCGTCGGAATGGCAGACCGCGTGCATGGAACATGCCGCCGAGCTCAACCAACGCGACGGAATCGAGGTGGCCGCATGAACAGGGAACCGAACCTCGCCGCGGGCGTCTGCTCCGGGACGGCGGCCATGAACGGGCGGGCCACGCTGCCGGCCTGCGCCCGGATCGCCGCCATCGACCCGGCCATGGCGGACCGCATGTGGAACACCGTGAGCGACCAGGATGGCAGGGACCTGATCGACGGTCGGATGCGCGGCAAGGGCCGCATGCTGTGTGCCGCGTGCCCGATGCGCCTCGACTGCATCAGCCGCGCCCTCGTGGGCGGCTGGAAGGACAAGGCCGTGTACGGCGGGCTCGACTATCCGAGCCGCTGGGCCCTC
>JAIJJM010000502.1 GCA_022728415.1 Collinsella sp.
GGCATGTCCGCTTGTTTCTCGTCCGAACCAGTGTATACAGCGGAAAGCCAAGCACAACCGCAGCCGTCGGGTTACGGGAGAGGTCATATCGCTGCCGGTCTTCTTCCGGTCGTGGAAGCGGCGGACACAAAGCGCGGACTTGAGGGGGCAAACGCCAGTACCTAAAAGCCGATATGTCACAAAGTAGATCCTTCATAGGCACAGGAAAACACAGATTTCAACACAGCCTGTCTCGCATTGGCGCGAACGCAGCGAAAATGGCGTCGAACGGGCTGTCGAGTTTTCAACAGCCCTCCCCAACTGACCAAAAGCTTGCCAAGAACTGGACGGGACCCTGTTGAAAACCCCATTTTTTTCTCGTGCGGAAGCTTTGCGCGGCAAGTGAGTAGACTTTTTTGAACATCCCGAGCAGGCCGGTCATCCTGCTTTTCAAAACCGCAGGTAGATAGCTTGTTACAAAACTGCCTGGTCGCTAAAGCGTTAAAAGTCTACTCACCTAGATTGCAGAGTGTCCCCCATTAGCTGCAATTCCATGGTATTAAGCACATTTGGACTCAAATCGTCATACTGGACAAGGATTCGAGTCGGGTTTTCAGGGACAGATGCGCCGCCGGCACACCAAAAACAGTCACTGATATCGATAAAAGGGATACCCGAGCGCGTGAGGGCCCGCACAAAAGAGCTACCGCCCGCTCCGCGCTCCGCAACCACGGTGCAGTAAAGGCCTGCGTCTGCATGCTCGATCGAGACCTCCCCCGCCGGAAACGCTTTCCGTACAAGTGCCGCCAGGCCATCACGCGCCTCGCGAGCACGAACGCGCACGCGGTTCACATGCCGCTCGTAATCACCCGATTCCAGCAAACACGCCAAAGCGACCTGGTCAACAGAGCTCACCGACGAGGCGTAAAAACCAAGATTGTGCTTAAACCGCTCCATTAGTTCATCGGGCAACACCATGTACGCTAGACGCAACGCCGATGACAGGCTCTTCGAAAACGTGTTGGTGTAGATAACTGACTGGGCGGCATCGATCGACGCGAGCGCGGGAATCGGCTTGCCGGCAAGGCGAAACTCACAATCAAAGTCATCTTCGATGAGATACCGACCTGGTCGCTCGGTGGCCCAGCTCAGCAGCGCGTAGCGACGCGCAATGCTCGTCACAAGACCGGTCGGATACTGATGGGACGGCATCAGGTGAAGGACATCGGTCCCGGTTTTCTGCAGAGCGCTCAGGTCCACGCCGTCATCATCCAACGGGATATGTCGTACTTGGCAACCCATAGCCTGATAGATGCGCGTCAGGCGCAAATACCCCGGATCCTCAACGGCATACACCTTGTCGGCTCCAAGCAATTGAACCAACATGGTATCGAGCAGCTGGGCGCCCGCACCGATAACGATGTTGTCGGGGTCGACATTCATGCCCCTCGTCCCGCGTAGATGGTGCGCAATCGCACGTCGCAGCCGAGCGGTGCCCTGCGCCGGCGCGGGCGAAAAGATTTCACGTTCGTCTTCGGATGCCAGCGTCGCCCGTAGCGCGCTTTGCCAAAGCCGCGCCGCCTCCAAAGCGGAAGGAGAAAGTGCATCGAATTGCTCGACCCGTCCGTTGACATCATGCGCGCTGGGGCCCACAGAGACGGCATCTCGATCGATACTCCCCGTAGCCAAAGGCAAAACCGGTGCATCCGGAAGTTCGCACGCGTAGTAGCCGCGCCGCGGCTTTGAGCAAATATAACCCTCGGCAAGCAACTGGCTATATGCATTTTCGATTGTAATGACACTGATTCCCAGATGACTGGCAAAGGCGCGCTTAGACGGCAAATGCTCTCCCGCCGCAATGCGCCCAGCAACGATATCATCTCGAATTTGCTGGTAAACATACTCATAGAGCGATGCCTCGCCGCGTTGTTCCAAATTGTAGTCGAGCATGAGTTTGTCACCTGACCTTATCGAGTCATTCAATCTGATATTAGTCTGACCTTGTTATTATCTTGAAAACTGAGTATTTCGCCATACCCAGCTCCCCGATAGGATGTTCCGTCAAGCAATGCACATACCAACCAAGGGAGCAACCATGGCAGAACAGACCAGCAAGGCCGATCGCGTCAAACTCAACCGCGAGCTCGCGCAGATGCTCAAGGGCGGCGTCATCACGGACGTCACCACGCCCGAGCAGGCACGCATCGCCGAGGAGGCAGGCGCCTGCGCCGTCATGGCTCTCGAGCGCATCCCGGCCGACATCCGCGCCGCCGGCGGCGTGTCGCGCATGAGTGACCCCAAGATGATCAAGGGCATTCAAGAGGCCGTCTCCATCCCCGTCATGGCCAAGTGCCGCATCGGCCACATCGTCGAGGCGCAGGTCCTTCAGGCCATCGAGATCGACTACATCGACGAGTCCGA
>JAIJJM010000503.1 GCA_022728415.1 Collinsella sp.
AAGACGACCATCACCAACCTCATCAACCGTTTCTACGAGGTCGATGGCGGCGAGATCACGTACGACGGCATCGACGTCAAGCACATCGCCAAGGCCAGCCTGCGCGGGTCGCTCGGCATTGTGTTGCAGGACACGCACCTGTTTAGCGGCACCATTGCGCAGAACATCCGCTTTGGCAAACTCGACGCGACCGACGAGGAGGTGCGCGCTGCTGCTGAGGCCGCCTGCGCGGATTCGTTTATCCGCCGCCTGCCTAGGGGCTACGACACGCCGGTCACGGCTGACGGCGCCAACCTGTCGCAGGGCCAGCGCCAGCTGCTCGCCATCGCGCGCGTGGCCGTCGCCGATCCGCCGGTGCTCATCCTGGACGAAGCCACGAGCTCCATCGACACGCGCACCGAAAAGCTCATCGAGCGCGGTATGGACCGCATCATGCGTGGCCGCACCACGTTTATGATCGCGCACCGCCTGTCCACCGTCCGCGACGCCGACGCCATCATGGTCCTCGAACACGGCCGCATCATCGAGCGCGGCACGCACGAAGAGCTGCTCGCCCAGCACGGCGAGTACTGGCAGCTGGCACACGGGTTAAAAGAGTTGGATTAACCCGTTCGAGCACGATGCTTTGACCCCTCCGTGCCCCTCACCTCGCCTCAAACCATCACAACATTCGACATTTTTCGCCAAAATCGGAAAAGCATCGAATGTTGTGATGGTTTTTCTGCCACTCGACCGGGCGGAAACGCTTTCTTGCACACGAAGGTGTGCGGACCCGTGGGCAGGGGAATAAGGTTGGTTATCCGACTCCATTGGAGGGCTCATGGACCTGCCGATCGTCCTGTCCCATAAGACTGCCTGGCTGTATCACAACGTGGCGCGCCCGTCCGAGCCACTCTCGCGAGCAAGCGGCCTATACGATGAGGACTCGCTTGCTAACGAGGCGGAGCCGACCGCGAGCCTGCCCAAATTGGGACTCGATGCCAAGGGGCTGAGGGCTTCAGTGGCAGTCGGGATTGTTACCGACTATCTGGTTGTGCTTGGTATTCCACGAGAAGAGCTCGATCATATCGACACACTCGTCAACTTCGATTTTGAGCGCTCGACGCCGGCTGGATTTAGGTGCCACGTGTTTGGGGCACCGATGCCTCCAGGCCATCTTATCGAGGTGGCAGAGGGCCTTCTGGTGGTTGATGAGGCCATGTGCTTTGTCCAAGCGGGTTCGTGGATGAGCGAGCCCGAGCAGCTGGAATATGGCTACGAAATCTGCGCCCGCTACCATTTGAATCATCTGTCGACAGGCGATTATATCGAGATGGGGCAGAGGTATACCGTTGCCGACTTGATTGCTTATTGCAATGAGAACCGATCTCGTCAGGGGGCTGTACGCGCGGTCGCCGTGCTCAAGCGCGTGCACGATGGCGCGCGGTCGCCCATGGAGACGGCCACCGCAATCATGGTCGTAGCAAAACGTTCCCAGGGAGGGCTGGGATACGCCAAGATCGAGCTCAACCATCGGGTCGATGTTCCCAACGAGTTCAAGCATCTCGCAAAGGCCGGGTATTTCGAGATCGACGTATATGCGCCTGCGAGCGGTACGGGGATTGAATACAACGGCTCGCACCATCTTGATAAACAGCGCAGCGCGTTGGATGCGGAGCGTATGACCGTGCTGGGCGCGCTGGGCTTTAGGATGATCGTCCTCACCGGGACTCAGTTTGCCCGTCAGCTGCAATTGCATCGGGCGATGAACGCCATCGCGCTCGCTATGGGCCTCAAGTGCGACCGAAGCGAAGCGTTCCAAAAGCGGCAGAACGACCTGCGAGAATTTGTGATTCGGCACTGGGACGGCGGTCTTTAGGGGCGTTCCGGCCCTTCTACGGGGTGCTGTGGGCAGGCAAACCATCACAACATTCGACGTTTTTTGCCAAAAACGGGAAAAGCATCGAATGCTGTGATGGTCTGTGTTGAGGATGGGCTTGGAAAGTCCGTTTTGCTCGAAGCGACCTGTCCTGTCGTACGGGTGTCGGCATGATTCTCCCGTGGGGTATTATGTTTTCCGAAGAATAAAACGCCGCGTGAGGGGAGGGCTGCGTGGACGGGCACGTGCAACATGACGGCTTTGGCCGCGATATCAACTACCTGCGCATTGCCGTTACCGACAAGTGCAATTTCCGCTGCATTTACTGCATGCCGGCCGATGGCGTGGCACCCCGCGCGCACGACGAGCTGCTCAGCGCCGAGGAAATCGCCCGCTTTGTGCGCTTGGTGGCGGGGGAGGGCATTCGCCGCGTGCGTCTGACGGGTGGCGAGCCGCTGGTCAGCCGCCGCATCATTCCGCTTATTCGCGACATCCGCGCGATTCCGCAGATCGAGGACATCTCGCTCACCACCAACGGCG
>JAIJJM010000504.1 GCA_022728415.1 Collinsella sp.
ATAACCGCAGTAATGTGGTGATGCCGGATGATGGCGCGCCGTTCCGCTACAGTTTCAGCGCCCTGAAGGACCGCCATAATGCCGTTGAGGTGAACTGGATTGACCCGGATAACGGCTGGGAGACGGCGACAGAGCTTGTTGAAGATACGCAGGCCATTGCCCGTTACGGTCGTAACGTCACGAAGATGGATGCCTTTGGCTGTACCAGCCGGGGGCAGGCGCACCGCGCCGGGCTGTGGCTGATTAAAACGGAACTGCTGGAAACGCAGACCGTGGACTTCAGCGTGGGTGCTGAAGGGCTTCGCCATGTACCGGGCGATGTCATTGAAATCTGCGATGATGACTATGCCGGTATCAGCACCGGTGGTCGCGTGCTGGCGGTAAACAGCCAGACCCGGACGCTGACGCTCGACCGTGAAATCACGCTGCCATCCTCCGGTACCACGCTGATAAGCCTGGTTGACGGAAGTGGCAATCCGGTCAGCGTGGAGGTCCAGTCCGTCACCGACGGCGTGAAGGTAAAAGTGAGCCGTGTTCCTGACGGCGTTGCCGGATACAGCGTATGGGGGCTGAAGTTGCCGACGTTGCGCCAGCGCCTGTTCCGCTGTGTGAGTATCCGTGAGAACGATGACGGCACGTATGCCATCACTGCCGTGCAGCATGTACCGGAAAAAGAAGCCATCGTGGATAACGGGGCGCACTTTGACGGCGACCAGAGCGGCACGGTGAATGGTGTCACGCCGCCAGCGGTGCAGCACCTGACTGCCGAAGTCACCGCAGACAGCGGGGAGTATCAGGTACTGGCCCGCTGGGACACGCCGAAGGTGGTGAAGGGCGTGAGCTTTATGCTTCGCCTGACCGTGGCAGCGGATGACGGCAGTGAGCGGCTGGTCAGCACGGCCCGGACGACGGAAACCACATACCGCTTCACGCAACTGGCGTTGGGAAACTACAGGCTGACAGTCCGGGCGGCAAATGCCTGGGGGCAGCAGGGCGATCCGGCGTCGGTATCGTTCCGGATTGCCGCACCGGCAGCACCGTCGCGGATTGAGCTGACGCCGGGCTATTTTCAGATAACCGCAACGCCGCATCTTGCCGTTTATGATCCGACGGTACAGTTTGAGTTCTGGTTCTCGGAAAAGCGGATTACCGATATCAGGCAGGTTGAAACCACAGCCCGCTACCTTGGCACGGGGCTGTACTGGATAGCCGCCAGTATCAATATCAAACCGGGCCATGATTATTACTTTTATATCCGCAGTGTGAACACCGTTGGCAAATCGGCATTCGTGGAGGCCGTCGGTCGGGCGAGCGATGATGCGGAAGGTTACCTGGATTTTTTCAAAGGCAAGATAACCGAATCCCATCTCGGTAAAGAGCTGCTGGAAAAAGTCGACCTGACGGAGGATAACGCCAGCAGACTGGATGAGTTTTCGAAAGAGTGGAAGGACGCTAACGATAAATGGAATGCTATGTGGGGCGTCAAAATTGAGCAGACCAAAGACGGCAAACATTATGTCGCGGGTATTGGCCTCAGCATGGAGGACACGGAGGAAGGCAAGCTGAGCCAGTTTCTGGTTGCCGCCAATCGTATCGCGTTTATTGACCCGGCAAACGGGAATGAAACGCCGATGTTTGTGGCGCAGGGCAACCAGATATTCATGAACGACGTGTTCCTGAAACGCCTGACGGCCCCCACCATTACCAGTGGTGGAAATCCACCGGCATTTTCCCTGACACCGGACGGAAAGCTGACTGCTAAAAATGCGGATATCAGTGGCAGTGTGAATGCGAACTCCGGGACGCTCAACAACGTCACGATTAATGAGAACTGTCAGATTAAGGGGAAACTGTCAGCCAATCAGATTGAAGGCGATATTGTCAAAACGGTCAGCAAGTCTTTCCCCCGCACGAACAGTTATGCCAGTGGCACCATCACGGTAAGAATCAGTGATGATCAGAAATTTGACCGGCAGGTCATGATACCGCCAGTGTTATTCCGCGGTGGTAAGCATGAGAATTTCAACAGTAATAACCAACAGTCATACTGGTATTCAACCTGCCGGTTAAGAGTGACCCGCAATGGTCAGGAGATTTTTAATCAGTCCACGACGGATGCTCAGGGCGTATTTTCCTCAGTTATAGATATGCCTGCCGGACAGGGGACGCTGACACTGACATTCACCGTATCTTCATCAGGAGCGAATAACTGGACACCAACAACCAGTATCAGCGATCTGCTGGTTGTGGTGATGAAAAAATCCACAGCAGGTATCAGTATCAGCTGAATTTTATAACCCATAACGGGCGTCAGAAATGACGCCTTTTTTATTGCAGAAAAGCGAGAGGTAATTATGCGTAAACTTTATGCCGCCATTTTGTCCGCAGCCAT
>JAIJJM010000505.1 GCA_022728415.1 Collinsella sp.
CCGTGGTATTCGCCGTTGTACTGGATGAGCGTCAGGTCCTCCACGCCGTCGAGCGCACGGATGGTGTCGGCATAGGGCATATCCACGCCGTCCGAGAACACCTCCACGGCCATCTCGACCTTGTCGCCGCGCATAGTCTTGGACTTGACGGAAAACTTGGTGCGCCCAAATGCACGCACGATGTCGTCGCCGGTGGTCTGGCCCGTGTAGTGGATGACCATCATGTACACGCGCGCCTTGTCCTGGTGGCTCGCGAAGCCGGCAACCATCACCACGATCACCACTGCCGCAAGCCCCACGAGCGCGTACATGCCGGCACCCGCCGTAATGCCCGTGGTAATGGCCCAAAACAGATACAGCAAGTCGAGCGGGTCCTTGACCGCCGTACGGTAACGCACGATGGACAGGGCACCGACCATACCGAGCGAGATGACCACGTTGGTCGAAATCGCAAGCGTCACCATACACGTAAGCACGCACATGCCCACAAGTGTCACGGCAAAGCTGCGCGAGTACACCACACCGGTAAAGAAGCGCTTGTATACGCAGTAGATCAGGATGCCCATGGCGAGCGCCACGAGCAGCGAAAGACCGATCTTGACAGGATCGACCTGGCCAAACGCCTCCAAGACGGAGTTCTTAAAAAAGTCCTTGGTGCTCATGGTCTAAATATCCCCTCGGTTCTCAAAGTCCGATTCCCAGTAGTTGAAGCCGCGCAGGTAGGCGGTCTTTTCGTAACACAGGCAGTACTTAGAGACTGCCGTGAGTTCGGCCGCGCCCGGCGGCACCATATCGCGCACCAGCTGCGGGCAAAACTCCGTAAACTTGACCTCCATCACCAGCTTGCCGGGCTCCAGGACCGGCAGCGCGGGCAGCGTCGCGTCAAAGATATCGAAGCTTCCCACCGCGGCGCGCACGTTCATGTCAAACGTGATGCGCACGGTGCCCTCGTCCATCACCCACGGCTCGCGCTCGTAGTCCACGATAGTCCTCGGGCGCATCACGTTGCAGATGCACTCGATGTAGAACTCGCGACAGAGCGGATAGGGGCTCCTCAGCAAAAAGTCGTAGTCTCCGGCCAGAATCTGCTCAAACTCGCCACGCGTGAGCGGCGCGTCCTCCTTATAGATCCAGCTGCCGTACTTCTTTTTGCGCTCGAGCTTAATCACCTTATCGCTGCCGTTATAGATGCGCACGCGATACTTTTTGCGCATGAGGATACCGGCGTCTTTTTCCTCGTAAGCCGAGTTGCAGTAGTCGTCAAAATACAGGCTGCGAATGGTGTAGCCGCCCGCCTGCGCATGCTTGTCCAGCTTAAACACCGGCGCCATGCGACAGGCGAGCGCGGCGTGCTCGCCCTCGTTAATGAGAAATTTGAGCTCGTGGCGGTAACGCTCCTGCGTGGTACGCGCGGGAGGTGCCGCAAGGCGCTCAAGCAGCGCGCTAGCCCTCCTCATACGTGTCCTCCACGACCTTACCGCCGTCTTGCACGTAAAAACACTTCATGCCGTAGTGCTTGCCGTCGTCGGTCACGTAGTAATCGAACGCATCTTGTGTATAGCCATCTGAGTTGGTGGCGCGCACGCGCACAAAATACTGGCCGGCATCGGGAGCATCGCAGGTCACCTCGGGAAGCAGCACGTCCTCGGCCTTAAAATGCACGTCGCTTATGGCATAGTCGCGCGCCAGCTCCACGGTATAGCGAATGTCACGCGCCTTAAAGTCGTAAGACGCATCCCAGTTAATGCGCAGCTTACCGTTATCGATCTGCGGCACGCCAATGTAGAACGGCATGGGCTTTTTATAGCTCTCGCGAAAGCTCTTGTAGTTCTCCTCAATCTCGGAGGGAATCGCCGCGGCAATCTGCTCGTATTCGTCCTTGGTCACGGGAAGATTCTCCAGGTCGGGCGCAGCAAAGACGAGCGACTCCGTGACCTCGCGATAGTGTTTAATCATCTTGGCCAGGCGTGCCTCGGTCAAATACGTGCGCAAGTCCTTGACGGCGCGGTCGAGCTCACTGCGGAACGATTTGCTGCGCAGCGCACGATTGAATAGCACGTTGCCCCAATAGTTACTTACGCCGCGCTCCCAGCTCGCGTAGTCCGAAAACCCCTTAAGAGACAGCTCCAGCTTGCGCAGCATGCCATCGTTGTCCCAATCAAGGATGTACCAGGTATTTGAATTGAGCGGGCTGTACAGATAGCAGTTACGGTTCTGCGTGTCGCAATTGCCCGCAAGGATCTGAAACGCCATCCAATAGACCAGGTTCTCGGTATCAAAGTAGGTGTCGAGCACATCGTCAATCTTTTGCGAATCGTCGTTGAGCGCCTCGAGCATCTCGATGAGCTTGGTGTGGTCCGAGTCTCCTTTGATCTCGAGCATGCCCTCAAAA
>JAIJJM010000506.1 GCA_022728415.1 Collinsella sp.
TGGCAAGACCACCACCTCCAACCTCATCGCCGACGCCGTTGCTGCCAGCGGTGCCACCGTGGTGTGCAACCGTGCCGGTAACAATATGGAGCCTGGTGTGGTGGGTGCTCTGCTCGAGGCCCGCGGCGGCCTTAAGCACACCAGCAGCGGCAAGCGCGTGGGCGTTTTTGAATGCGATGAGCTTTACACCGTACGCGTTCTGCCCAAGCTCAAGCCGACGTACCTTGTGCTGCTCAACCTGTTCCGCGACCAGCTAGACCGCTACGGCGAGATCGACCATACCCAAGACGTCATCGCCCATGCGTTGGAGCTCTCTCCGACAACAACGCTCATCTACAACGCCGACGACCCGTTGTGCGCCTCGATTGCCGCGCGCGTTCCCAACGCGAGCATCGCCTTTGGCATCGACGGCGCCACGGGCACCGAGTCCGACCGCATTAGCGACTCGCGTTTTTGCTCTCAGTGCAACGCGCCGCTGGAGTACGACTATGTGCAGTACGGACAGCTTGGCGCATACCATTGCCCCTCGTGCGGCTGGGCCCGCCCTGGGCTTGTCCGTCGTGTGACGGGCGTGGAGCTCGGCTGCGACGGCTATGGCTTTGACCTGGTCTTTGGATCTGCGCCCGACGCGGCTGCCGTACACATCGCCACACGCTACAACGGCCTGTACATGGTCTACAACGTAGCCGCAGCGTTCTTCGCCGCCCACGAGCTGGGCGTGGACACCGCACGCCTGCAGCCCACGCTCGACGCCTACGTGCCAGCAGGTGGTCGCATGGGCCGTTGGAATATCGCCAGCCGAACCGTCGAGGCCAACCTGGCCAAGAATCCCGTAGGCTTCGATCGACAAATCCAGTCCATCAAGACGGCAGGTGGCAGACTCTGCGCTTTCTTCCTCAACGACAACGACGCCGACGGCCACGATGTCTCGTGGATCTACGATGTCGACTTCGAGCGCATCGCCGACACGCCGGGTCTTGTCGCCTTTGCCGGAGGCACGCGTGCGCACGACATGCAGGTACGCCTCAAGTACGCCGGCATCGATGCCGCGATTATCTCGGACGTCGCGCAGGCAATTGGCGCCGTGGCAGACGAGGCTGCTGGCGACACTTTCTACGCCGTCGCTAACTACACGGCCTTTCCTCCGCTGGTCGAGGAGCTCGACGGGCTTAAGGGTACCGATGCGGCCACGGTTGCTGCCCGCGCCGTAGCCCGTGCCGACGGCAGCGCTCTTCCTGTCGGCATCGCCCCAGTCGAGCTCTCGCGCCCGCTGCGCATCGTCTACCTGTACCCCGATGCCCTTAACCTCTACGGCGACGGCGGCAATGTCATCGCCCTCGAGCGCCGTTGCACCTGGCGTGGCATTCCCGCGCGTGTAGACGAGGTCCGTATGGGCGAAACGCTTGATTTGACCGATGCCGATATCGTCATGATGGGTGGTGGCTCCGACCGCGACCAGTTGGCTGTGGCACACGAGCTACTAGCCCAAAAAGACAAGGTCGCGGCCTATGTTGAGGATGGCGGCTCGCTGCTTGCCATCTGCGGTAGCTACCAGCTGCTCGGCCGTTCGTACTATATGGGCGAGGATCGCATCGAGGGCCTGGGGGTCATTGCCGCCGAAACCGTACGCGGCTCCGACCGTCTGATCGGCAATGTAGCCGTCAAAACCGATCTGGCACCTGAGCCCTTTGTGGGATTCGAGAACCACGGCGGCCGCACTCTGCTCGACGCAGACGCCACGCCGCTCGGAACGTCCGTCGTCACGGGCACCGGTAATAACGGCGAAGACGGTTTTGAGGGTCTGATTTACAAGGGCGTCATCGGCACCTACCTGCACGGACCGGCGCTGCCTAAAAACCCCGAACTCGCCGACTGGCTGATCGCCCATGCCCTCGATCGCCGCGGCGATGCGCAGGCCACAGCCCTGCTGCCGCTCAAATCCCTCGACGACACCTACGAGCACGCCGCCCACGCCGCCGCGATGAAGCTCCTCCCCTAACGCCTCGCCACCACAAAGGGACAGGCACCTTTGTGGTGGTGGTTTTGACCCGTCCCAGCAGTTTGTCTCAATCTGTAACAGATAGACTGTTAAAAGTTGTCGTACTGTTACAGATCGAGATGTTCGTCCCGACGCCCGCTGTCTGTCTCGATCTGTAACAGATAGAGCCGATTTGCCCGCCCAGATGTTACAGATTGAGATATTTGAAAATCGGAATAGAAGCCAACTCCTGTGTGGTGGGTTGATTTCCGATCTCAGCCGAACACATTGAGCAAATAGGCCGTTCCCGCAGTTAGCCGAACGCCCCCGCGGCCCCTCCCGGGGCCCGGGGGCGCCGTTTTCCCAGTTGAAGGAACGGTGGAGATGTGTTTCGATGGGTC
>JAIJJM010000507.1 GCA_022728415.1 Collinsella sp.
CATTAAGAAACAGCCGGGCTCCGAGCTCATGAGCGGCAGCTTTATCGACTCGGGCCTGCTGCGCGCCCGCGTGATCCATGTCGGCGCCGATAACTACGTGGCAAAGATCAACAACGAGGCCAAGTACGTCAAAAAGGTCAATTCCGAGATCATGA
Organism: Collinsella sp.; assembly: GCA_022728415.1. Next base: position 156 of record JAIJJM010000507.1, read on the forward strand.
ACGCGCTGAACGCCATCGTGCGGTTCGCGAGCATTATCATGATTCCGCTTGGTCTGGCGCTCTTGTCCTCGAGTGTGAGCGAGCTGTGGGATGCCGCGGGATCCCCGGGCGATAGCGCGCTTTCCTGGAGCTTCTCCGAGCTGCTGGCGGGTCGTGTGCCTTCTTCGGCGCTGCTGTCCACGGTGGGTGCCCTGCTGGGCATGATTCCGCAGGGCCTGGTGCTGCTGACTTCGTCGGTGCTCGCGATTGCCACGGTGCGCCTGGCGCGTCGCAAGGTGCTGGCACAGCAGCTCTACTGCATCGAGACGCTCGCGCGCGTCGACGTGCTGTGCCTGGACAAGACGGGCACCATTACCTCGGGCCGTATGGAAGTCGAGGGCACCTACCCGCTGCCTGTTGAGGGTGTTGGCTTTGGCGCGGACTCGGACGAGGCAGCTGTTCCCGTCGAGACCACGGTGCTCGACTTCGCGCTTGCCAACGTGGCGCGTGCGACCTCGGCAGATGCCAACGAGACCTGCCAGGCGCTGCTCAACTACTACGCCGATCGTCCGGTCGAGGTGTCCGAGCCGCTGTCGGTCATTCCGTTCTCGTCGTCCAAAAAGTGGAGCGGCGCGTCGTTTGCGCAGGGCTCCTATGTGATGGGCGCCGCGCAGTTTGTGCTCTCTGATCGCGCATTTGCGCAGGTCGAGAGTCGTGTGGCCGAGCTTGCCGATACCTGCCGCGTGCTCGTGGTGGCCCGTGTGGACGGCTTTACGCCCGACGGCGATATGGTGGGCGAGGCCGAGCCCGTGGGCTTTGTGACCATCCGTGACGAGATCCGCACCTCGGCGGCCGAGACTATCGGCTACTTTAACGAGCAGGGCGTGACCCTCAACGTGATCAGCGGCGACGACCCGCGTACGGTTTCGTCTATCGCGCGCGTGGTGGGCGTGCCGGGCGCCAACGCTTACGTGGACGCGACAACCCTCGATACGCCAGCCAAGCTCGATGCGGCGGTGGACCGCTATCACGTCTTTGGCCGCGTGACGCCGCAGCAGAAGCGCGAGCTCGTACAGGCGCTCAAGCGCCGCGGGCACACCGTGGCCATGACGGGCGATGGCGTCAACGACGTGCTGGCGCTCAAGGAGGCCGACTGCTCCGTGGCGATGACCGCCGGCTCCGATGCCGCGCGCAATGTGGCCGAGATCGTGCTCGTCGATAACGATTTTGCCTCGATGCCCGCTGTGGTGGCCGAGGGCCGTCGTTCTATCAATAACCTGCAGCGCTCTGCCGCGCTCTTTCTGACCAAGACGCTTTTCTCGATGGGCCTGGCGGCGCTGTGCATCGCCCTGCCGCCGTATCCCTTCGAGCCCATTCAGATGACGCTCATCAACTTCTTCTGCATCGGCGCGCCGGGCTTTGTGCTGGGCCTTGAGCCCAACAACGCCCGCGTGAAGGGGTCGTTCTTGACCAACGTGCTTAAGCGTGCGCTGCCGGCGTCGGTCGCGGTCATTTTGGCCGCGGCGCTCGATATCTTTGTGGCGCGCGTATTTGGCTTTAGCCAGCTTACGCTTTCGACCATGTGCCTGCTCACGTCGTGCGCGGCGAGTGTCAGCCTGATCTGGCGCATCTCGCAGCCGCTCACGCCCTTGCGCGTGGTGCTTTTCGTGTTTGTCATCGCTGGTATTTTGACGGGCGTTATCGGGTTCCCGGGGCTGCTGTCCATCGCCAACCTGTCGATGGGTCAGATTGTCATCTTGGCGGTTATCGTCGTCTTTACCTGCGCGGTGTTCTTTAAGCTTGCCACGATGATGGACTCGCTCAAGCCCCGTCGCCGTCATGCGGCTACCGGTTTTGGCCGTGGCGTGCGCGTTCGCCTGGGTCGCGGCGGCGGCAAGGTGAGCTCGACGGGATCGACCGCCGAGCGTTTTGCCAAGCGCGTTGCCGCCGATATGGCGCAGCGCCGTGAGGCGCGCACTGTCCGCGAGGCCGAGGCCCGTGCACTCGAGGGCGTGGCCCAGACCCAGCGCAAGAATAAGAAGAGCGCCGTTGCCAAGCGCTCCCGCGTGACCAAATCGCCCCAGGGCATCAAAGTCTCGATGCCAAGCAAGAAGAGAAAATAACCACACCTCACAGGGTAGCTAATTTGGGACGGGGCTTTTTTAGCTGCCCTAGTTGATGACGCGATCGATTTGGCCAATTGGCGGCAGGGCAGCTAAAAAAGCCCCGTCCCAAATTAGCTACC
>JAIJJM010000508.1 GCA_022728415.1 Collinsella sp.
CAAGCGCGGCCAGGTGCTGGACGGACACGTCCTCCTTGCCGCCAAAGCCGCCGCCCACGAGCATGGTCTCGACGACCACGCGCTCAGGCTCGTTGTCCCAGCCAAACATGTGGGCGCACTCTTTACGCGTGTCGTAGGCGCCCTGGTCGGTCGACTGCACCTTGACGCCGTTCTTATACGGGAAGGCCACGGCGCACTCGGGCTCCAAGAAGGCATGCTCGGTAAAGGGCGTGGTAAAGCGCTGCGTCACGGTAAACGCGCTCTCGGCCAGCGCCTTGGCGGCGTCGCCGCGCGTCACGTGGCGGCTCTGGCACACGTTGTCCTTGAGCTCTACGGTATTGCCAAAGGCAAAGAAGCTGTCGTGCAGGCGCGGGGCGTCTTCGGCCCTGGCCTCGACAATATTACGCACGGGCTCCAGCGGCTCGTAGTCAATCTTTACGAGCTTCTTGGCCTTCTCGAGTGTCGCCTCGTCCTCGGCAACCACCAGCACGATGGCGTCGCCCACGCAGCGGGTGATATCGCCCTGGGCGATCATGACGTCCCAGTCCTGGATAAGGTGGCCGACCTGGTTGACCGGCACGTCCTCGGCGCGCAGGATGCCCACCACGCCGGGCAGGGCCTCGGCCTTGGAGGTGTCGATGGAAAGCACGCGGGCGCGCGGATACTTGGAACGCACCGCGCTGGCATAGGTCAGACCCGGCTGATCGTACTCGTCGATGTCGTCGGGATACTTTCCCTCACCGAGCACCTTCTTGCGCACGTCGATACGGAAGGCGCGCTTGCCCACACCGTAGTCATCGCCGCGCTCCAGATCCTCGTCGATCTGCTTTTCGCCGCGAAGCACCGCAGCGGCCAGCGAGATGCCTTCGATAATCTTTTTGTAGCCAGTGCAGCGGCAGACGTTGCCGCGGATGGCGTACTTGATCTGCTCCTCGGTGGGCTCGGGATCCTCGGCGATCAGCGCTGCACCTGCCATGACCATGCCGGGGATACAAAAACCACACTGCACGGCGCCCACGGCGCCAAAGGCGTACACAAATGCCTCGCGCACGTCCTCGGGCAGGCCCTCGACGGTCACGATGTTGCGACCGGCGGCAAGAGCGGTGGTCAGCACGCACGCCTTGACGGCGGCGCCATCCACATGGATGGTGCAGGTGCCGCAGGCGCCCTCGGAGCAGCCATCCTTGGCGGAGTGAATGTGTAGGTCGTCGCGCAGATAGCGCAGCAACGGTTTGTTTTGGGTCGTCGTGCGCTCGACGCCGTTAACGGTAAAAGTGAATTCCCGTGCCATGGTGACCCCCTTCTACACGCCGGCGGCGATGCCGGTGCGGTCGTGGATGGCGCCATGCGGGCAGACGACGGCGCACATGCCGCACGACAGACAATCCGCGCCGTCGATATGGGCGCAATTGTCCTCGATGCGGATAGCGCCGGCAGGGCACTTTTTGGCGCACATGCCGCAACCGATGCAGCTCGTGTCGCAGATCTTGCGGGCAATGGCGCCCTTATCGGTGTTGTTGCAGCACACCAGGATGTTCTGGTAGCCGGGGACGAAGGCAATCACGCGCTGTGGGCACACCGTACCGCACAGGCCACAGCCCGTGCACTTGGAACGATCCACGCGGGCGATGCCATCGACCAGGGCAATGGCGCCGTGGGGGCAGGCCGTGACGCAGGCGCCACAGCCAATGCAGCCTTCGCTGCAGCGGGCGTCGCCGCCTGTGGAGGCACAACCGCTTCCGCAGGCAACGTAGGCCACGTTATGTTGAATGGATTTGGCCATAAGGGGTCCCTTATTTCTTAAGGAGATACGAATAGTTGTCGCGCACGGCCTTGATGGTCAGGCGGACGGCCTCGGGCAGACCGGTATTGACGGCATCGACCGAGACGGTGCGGACCGTGCCGGCGACGCGGACCTTAAAGTGATCCTCGTCCACGGCCAGGAAGCCCTCGTTCTCGGAGTTCTCCATGTCCTGCTCGCTCCAGAACAGGGTGAGCTTGTCCTTGTAGGGACGACCCTCCTGGTAGGGGCAGAACACGGCGCAGTTACCGCACTCGTTGCACATGCCATCGACATGGACGACCTGATGCTTGGCCAGGCCCGGCACCTTTATGGCAACGTTGGCGCGGTTGGGGCACACATCGCAGCAGACCTCGCACACCGAGCCGCAGCCCAGGCAGCGAGTCTTGGTGCAGTTGCGCTTGTCACGGCACAGCGACCCCTTGCGCTCGTAGCAGGTGTCCTCGCGACCGGCCTGCTCGTTGCAGTCGGCGTACTTGTTAAAGTCCACGCCGGCGATGGCACGGGCGACCTCGGCGGCGTCGGCGATAGCCTCGACCACGGTGGCGGGACCGCGGCGACAGTCGCCCGCA
>JAIJJM010000509.1 GCA_022728415.1 Collinsella sp.
CTCCGGTGGTTCGCGAGGAAGTCGAGGCGAAGAACAGCCTGTTCGCCAAAGCGCTGCATCAGCGCATCGGATTCGTGTTCCAAAGCTCCGACACCCAGCTGTTCTGCCCGTCGGTGGAAGAGGAGATTGCGTTCGGTCCGTTGCAGATGGGGTTGCCGGATGCCGAAGTACAGCGCAGAGTCGATGACATGGTGACGTTGTTCGGCTTGGATCGGATGCGGGAGCGGGCGCCATACCGTCTGTCTGGCGGTGAAAAAAAGCGTGTGGCGATTGCCTGCTGCATGTCGATGAATCCGGACCTGCTTGTTCTGGACGAACCGACCGACGGCTTGGACGAGCGCAATACTGACGTAGTGGTTGAGGTATTGCGCGCCTTCACTGATGCCGGCAAGACTGTACTGTTCTCCACGCATCACCACGACATCGTGGAGCGGCTCGACGCTCGCATCGTGCGCGTGCATCCGTCACTATGGCAATGACATTCACGTGGCGTCTATTGGATATCTTCATCGAAAAAAGCAGAAAGGCATCGGCGAGGATCGCGAGTCCGGCGAGAACTGCGATAGTCGCTTTGGTGATGGTTGCCTTCATGAGAGTTTCCCCAAGGTGTTGACGTTGATTTCATGAGATTCGAAAAAGAGCGTATCTAGGCCGAACCGGACAGTAAGTCAACGGTTTCTGGAAACCAGCTGAAAAAGCTACGGTATTGTGAAATATGTCTCATCGGAATGGGTCAAGTTTGGCCTAGCGCTCGCAGTCGTGCGCGAAGATTCGTTGGATTGATTCTCGGTGGATTAAGTCATAGGAAGAAACTAGACACCTTGCGGTGTAAAACCGGGAATCGGAATGGTGTAAAACCGGGAATGGAAATAGTGTAAAATCGGGAATGAGAAAGGTGTAAAATCTATATTGAGGCGATTGGGTAGCTGAGAAAGGCCGGAAAATGAACGATTTGAACAATCGTAGTGATACCTTGACTCAACCTGATTATCGTGCTCGCGTGGTCGATGGCAGGTTAGGTAAGTTACTTAAAGCATTCGGCGCGGTGGAAATCGTCGGGCCAAAATGGTGTGGAAAGACATGGACGGCGCTTTCCCGCTCGCGAAGTATGGATCGTCTGGATGATGCCGCTACCTTTGCGGCCGCACAGACTGATCCGGCATTGGTACTCATGGGTAATGAACCGCATTTGGTGGATGAGTGGCAAGATGTGCCGCAAATTTGGGATGCCGCTCGTCGTCATGTGGATGACAATGCGAATCGCAAGGGGCAGCTGATTCTTACGGGCTCGGCCATTCCGAAGGACCGAGAAACAATTCACCACAGTGGCACAGGTCGAATTTCTCGCTTGCGTATGTGGCCTATGAGTCTGTGCGAGTCAGGGCAATCTACCGGTGTAGTGAGCTTGTCTGGTTTGTTTGATGGACAATTCGAGCCTGCCGAATGTGCAACCAACATTGAAGATATTGCCAGATGGTGCTGTCGAGGTGGGTGGCCCGCAAATCTTGATTTGGATGACGAGTTTGCTCTGGAAATTCCGAGTGAATATATCAAGAGTGTGCTTGATATCAGCGTGCCCAAGATGAACAAGAACCCTGAAACCGCGCGTGCACTCATGCGTGCGCTCGCCGTGAACGTATCGCAGGCACCAAAATATGCGACGCTGGCTGCGGATATGGCCTATGGCGATGAGCGCCGTGAACCGGATACGCAGACAGTAAAGAGCTATTTGGGAATGCTCAAGGACTTGTACCTTCTGACGGATTTGGAGGGTTGGGAGCCGCCACTCCGCGCAAAGAGTCGTGTACGAACCAAGCCCAAGCGATATTTCGTGGATCCTTCGTTGCCTGCTGCGGTTTTAGGTGCCGCGCCGAATACTCTGATGCGCGATACACAGACGCTCGGCGATCTGTTTGAAACGCTGTGCATTCGTGATTTGAATGTATATCTGTCGGCCATGCCGGGTGCGAACAATCGCATCGCCTACTACCGCGATGACAAGGGGCTTGAAGTTGATGTCATTATCGAGTTGTCTGACGGCAGGTGGGGTGCTATCGAAATAAAACTCAGTGACCTTAAGGTGAACGATGACAATGCGGATAAGCTCAAATCCTTCCGCGACAAAATCTGTGGCAACCCCATGGCCCAAGTTCGCGAACCAGAGTTCATGATGTTCCTTACCGGCCGAGGTGGGAAGGCCTATCGCCGCAATGACGGCATACTGGTCGTGCCCATCGCAACGTTCGGGGCGTGAATCGGGTAAAAGAAAAGAAGCGCCGAACCGCGAAAGCGCCTGTCGGCGCAAGGGCCGCTCGCGGCGGCAAAAAATGGAGCCCGGGGCTTAAGCACGGTCCGACGCGGATAC
>JAIJJM010000510.1 GCA_022728415.1 Collinsella sp.
TGCCGACGCCGCCGCAACCGATGGTGCCGCGCCCGCCGAGGCCGAAGACGGCGCTCGCCCCAACCGCCGTCAGCACAAGCGCAACGAGGAGCGCAACGACCGCCGCAACCGTCAGCGCGATCGCAAGCAGCGCAACAAGGAGCGCAATGCCGCTCCGACCGAGCCCACGCTTTCGCGCGAGGAACTCGCGGCCATGAAGGTCGCCGAGCTGCGCGAAAAGGCCAAGGAGTTCGAGATCGAGACGACCGGCAAGAAGAAGGCCGAGCTCGTCGAGGAAATCTACACCACCGCTGCGAAGGCCGAGGGCTTCCGCGATATCAAGGGCATTCTGCAGATTCGCCCGGACAGCTCCGGCATCATCCATGCCCACGGCTACATGAAGTCCAGCGATGACGCCTTTGTTCCCGCATATCTCATCCGCTCCGCACGCCTGCGTACGGGTGATGTGATCGAGGGCTCGCTGCGCCCCTCACGCGGCGGCGACAAGCGCGCCGGCCTCGCCAAGATCACGACCGTCAACGGCGTTGATCCCGAGCAGGCACGTAACCGCCCCAAGTTTGGCGATCTCACCCCGGTCTATCCCAATGAGCCTCTGCGTATGGAGCACGGCAAGGATTCCATCACCGGTCGCGCCATCGACATCGTGTCGCCGATCGGCAAGGGCCAGCGCGGCCTGATCGTGTCGCCGCCCAAGGCCGGCAAGACCACGATCCTCAAGAAGATTTGCCAGTCTATCTCGATCAACAATCCCGAGGTACACCTCATCTGCCTGCTCGTCGACGAGCGCCCCGAAGAGGTCACTGACATGCAGCGCTCCATCAAGGGCGAGGTCGTGGCTTCGACCTTCGATATGCCCGCCGAAAACCATACCCGCGTGGCAGAGCTCGTGATCGAGCGTGCCAAGCGCATCGTGGAGCTGGGTGGCGACGTCGTGGTGGTGCTCGACTCCATCACGCGCCTTGCCCGCGCCTACAACCTGGCCGCTCCCGCCTCGGGCCGTATCCTGTCGGGTGGCGTCGATTCGGCGGCCCTGTATCCGCCCAAGCGTTTCTTGGGCGCTGCCCGCAACATCGAGAACGGCGGATCGCTCACCATCCTGGCCTCCGCCCTCATCGATACCGGCTCCAAGATGGACGAGGTCATCTTTGAGGAGTTCAAGGGTACCGGCAACATGGAGCTCAAGCTCGACCGCGATCTGGCCGACCGACGTATCTTCCCGGCCATCGATCCCGTTGCCTCGGGCACGCGCAACGAGGACCTGCTGGTCGACGAGCAGATGCGCCCGTTTGTCTTTGGTCTGCGCCGTATCCTCGCCGGCATGAACAATACCGAGCGCGCGGCCGCGTCGTTTATCAAGGGTCTCAAGGGCACCAATACCAACCAGGAGTTCCTGGTGCGTTCGGCAAAAAAGCACAGCGATTACGAGCAGACGTTCTAGCCGTCCGCTGCACGCGACAACAACCATAGACATGCCAGAAGGGCCGGGGGTTTAGATCCTGGCCCTTTTCGTATAGCCGCTCGCTAACGATTATTGACCTCACGACCGGCAAGCAGCGATTTTCCCGTTTCAATCCCGCTTCGTCGCTTGCAATCCCCAAGGGGGTTTCGCATAATAGCTGTTAAGCTTCGCGACGGAAAACGCAGATGAAACGAACCATATACCGTTGCTTTGGGGCATAGCCCCGCTTCATCTTCTCTCGCGCAGCCAACTGAATGATGCGATTTGGGCGCTGGAAGATGGGGAGAGCTCATGGCTTCTTCTGATGCAACACAACGAGTAGTCCTTGCTGGACTTTCCTGCGGAATCGGCCTTGCCGCTCCCGTGGTGATGTATGCTGCCACGCTGCCGTTTTCGTCGGTGAACGAGACGGTCGTCGCGGGCGCTGTTCCTTTTGCCGTGGGTGCGGTGGCGGGTGTTGGTATCTATGCCGCCTCGCTCGGCATTTCTGAATATCGCGCGCAGCATGCCGAGCGCGTGTTCCAGCCCGATGCTATGGGTGGCGCTGCGAACGTCAACGAGCATCAAAATGAGTCCCAGACCGCTTCGATGCCCGCCCAACAGCAGTGGGCTGCCCCTCAGGGCGTTGCTACTGCGGCTCCTGCCGTTCCGGCAGACGCCGCGCAGCCCTCTTCGGTTTTCTCCGGATTGACTGGTGCTTTCCAGCGGCTTCATACGGACGACGGTGTCCCCACCATCGCTCGCGCCGCGGATGCCATGAGCGAGGCCGATGCCTGGTCCATGATCGACGGCATGCTCGACGATGATTCGCCGGTCAGCTGCGATCCCACACGCTCGCGCGATGTGTACCAGGTCGCCATCGACGAGCTTACCTACGGCGGTAAGACCGGCTCCTATAACC
>JAIJJM010000511.1 GCA_022728415.1 Collinsella sp.
CTGGTCAAAGGATTGAGCTTTACCGTCGGTGCCACCGCACGCGAACGCAACGATCAGGTAGGAGGACATCGTGCCTAAGTCCCAACAACAGCCGATGCGGCCACCGACGCCTTTTGAACGTCTAGCGGACCCCGAGGGAAGGCGGCGCGCCGCCGACCCCAGACTCACCGCCAACGGTGCCTTGCGCGCCAACCGCGCCGCACAGTTTATGCCCTTTGCCGCCCTCACGGGATACTACGAGCTCGTGCGCACGCAAGAGATCACCGTCGAACCAAAATGTGAGCTCACGGAAGAGAAAGCCCTCGAGCTTTCGCATAAGCTCGAGGGCCTCAAACGTGGCGACCTGGTCCGCGTCACCTATTACGATACGTACGGCTATCGCTCCCGCACCGGCATCCTCGACGAGGTACTCCCCGCCTTCAAGTTCCTCAAGCTCAAAGACATCGTCATCGATTTCGATGACATTCAAGACATCGAACTGCGCGGACGTGCCTAGACAAGAAAATACATCCAAGGCGGCGCTTACAGTGTCATGACGTAGTAGCCCGCATCCCTCACGGCCGCCTCGAGTACCTCGCGGTCGATCGGGTTTTTAGAACGGATGCGCGCCGTGTGGTCCTCATACGTCACCGTGGCCCAAATGCCATCCAGGGCATCGAGGGCATTGGCCACGTTCTGAGCGCAGCCGTCGCAACTCATGCCGCCGATGAGCAGCTCCTCACGATAGGGGTAGTGGGACTCGTCGGTGTCTGCCACCACAACCCTCTTGGCCTTCTTGCCGCTCGCGCCATCGCTGCAACAACTCTTCCCGTGTGTCGAAGCGGCAATGCGACGCAGTCCAAAAAACATGCCGACGGCAATGACGGCCAGCACGATGAGATTCGCAGGGTTGAGCAAGTCACTCATGCGTTCCCCTTTCAAGTAGCCCTATCTAGATACCCCCATGGGGTGTTCCCATCTTACTCCAAACTCGTGTCGGTTCGGTCAATTAGTTTCCCGCTTCAAACTTTTTTGTTGACCATGGCTTACTTTCGTGTATAAGTTTTCCTAGGCTAACAGTTTAGATCCGTAAGGAGCGCCGTGACTCGAACCATAGACATCCCAACGTTTCAGGCAGCAGTCGTGCGCAACTGCTCTCCCACGCTCGCGGGCATCAAGCCCGCATCGCTCTTTACCTATCCAGGCGCCTACGCCCACGGGGACGGCTCGACCGCGACCGAACCCATCGCAGAACGCCGAGCACACCTGCTCAACGTTATCGCCCAGTGCAATCGCGAGCTTGACCCGCTCGGCATCCACCTGAATGTTCTGGTCTGGCGGCCCTGCGGAGCACTTGTGTACGTGTACCGAGCCAAAAGCCTCACCACCTATTTCGCAGACCCTCGCGTCCAAACAGCGCTCGCCTCGGAAGGCTACGACACGAGAGACCTTTCGACATGCCTTGTGCATTTGGCATCACGCATCACGCTCGCGAGCAATAACGCCGCGGAATGCGCCTGCAGCCAGACTCGATGCGCACTGCCCCAGCAAGCTCGCTGCAGCAAAGACTGCGCCTGCGAGTTTCCGCACGAAATAGGCTACTTCCTTGGATATCCCTACGACGACGTGCACGAGTTTATCGTCCAGCGCGGCGAGAACTACAAGGTCTTTGGGGCCTGGAAGGTCTACGCAAATGTGGAGCAGGCGCTTGTGACGTTTGATGCCTACCGTGCCTGCACACAATACTTCACTTTTATCTATCAGCAGGGCTGCAGCCTGGCGCAACTTGCCCAGGCAACCCGATAGAACGTACAAGCCGCGGCCAGCGCCGCACGACCGAAAGGACACAACATGAGCAAGATCGCCGTCGTCTATTGGAGCGGCACGGGCAATACCGAGGCCATGGCAGACCTCGTCGCCGAAGGCGCCACGTCCGCGGGTGCCGAGACTGAGGTCATCCCCTGCGCCGACTTCTCTGCCGACAGGGCCGCCGACTACGACGCCTTCGCCTTCGGCTGCCCCGCCATGGGCTCCGAGGAACTCGAGTACGATGAGTTCCAGCCGATGTGGGACGAGGTCAAGGAGACTCTCGGCGACAAGAAGGTCGTCCTCTTTGGCTCCTATTCGTGGGCCGAGGGCGAGTGGATGGACAACTGGAAGGCCGACGCCGACGACGCCGGCGTCAACGTCGTGGACTCCACCATCTGCTACGACGCGCCCGACGACGAGGGCGAGGCGGCCTGCCGCGCCCTTGGAGCCGAGCTCGCGTAACAAACCCAGGACCTCCAAAAGAGCCTGGATCAAAGCGCATCGCCATCCCTACAAAAGAGCGGGGGCTGGATTCAAGTCCAGCCCCCGCTCTTTTGTA
>JAIJJM010000512.1 GCA_022728415.1 Collinsella sp.
TTTAAACTACTTAATTACATTCATTTAAAAAGAAAACCTATTCACTGCCTGTCCTGTGGACAGACAGATATGCACCTCCCACCGCAAGCGGCGGGCCCCGACCGGAGCCACTTTAGTTACAACACACAAAAACAACCTCCAGAAAAACCCCGGTCCAGCGCAGAACCGAAACCACAAAGCCCCTCCCTCATAACTGAAAAGCGGCCCCGCCCCGGCCCAAAGGGCCGGAACAGAGTCGCTTTTAATTATGAATGTTGTAACTATACTCCATCATGGCTGTTAGTCTTCTGGCTGAAAGTGTTGAATACACGCTCGTAAGCGGCCCTGACGGCCCGCTAACGCGGAGATACGCCCCGACTTCGGGTAAACCCTTGTCGGGACCACTCCGACCGCGCACAGAAGCTCTGTCATGGCTGAAAACGGGTATGGTCTGGCAGGGCAAGGGATGGGTAAGGTGAAATCTATCAATCAGTACCGGCTTACGCCGGGCTTCGGCGGTTTTACTCCGGTATCATATGAAACAATGGAGTTCCGCCTTCCATGCCGCTGACGCGGCATCAAAAACCCTTTCTTCCCCAGTGATCTCTGTACTCAATGTATATTTTCATTTATTGATGAAATTTGATATTTGCGCAATTTTCCCGTTATGGTGTATTTTATTCTTTCGGAGGCTATAATATGTTTAATGTGATTACTCACCCGACCGCACTGGATGAGCTGCTGGAATTACCAGACAATCTGCGTGGTCGCATGGCCAGACTGATTGAACGGCTGGAACAGGAAGGTAACAAAATGAAAATGCCTCACAGCCGTGTAATTGGCGGAGGGCTTTTTGAACTGAGAGTCGGGGATAAAAATATCGCAAGGACACTGTACGCTTATGCAACGGGTAACGAAATTTATCTGCTGCATGCATTTGTGAAAAAGACGCAAAAGACACCAACGAAAGCTATTGAAATCGCCAGGATGCGCCTGAAGGAGATGAAATGATGAAAGTAAAAGGTGTTCCGTTCAGCCAGGTAAAGCAAAAACTGCTTAATACTCCAGAAGCTGTTAAAGGGTATGAAGATGCTGACAAAGAACTGGAGATGGTAGAAATGTTATACGAAATGAGAGAAAAAGCGGGGTTAACAAAGTCTGCGCTGGCCGAACGAATGGGATTACGCCCGTCAGCCATCAGCCGGCTGGAAAGTAATCCTTTAGGAGCCAGTATGAAAACTTTAACAAGATATGCTCAGGCCTGTGGTGCAACCATCAATATTCACGCAGTCTATTGATTTATCTCTGCCAACATGTCAACTCCAAGATTATTGGCCGTTTTGGGGATGCGGACGAGGTTCGTTATGGTTTGATCGGCTGCTGAAAAAGCTCAGCGTTGAAGCCGCTCTCAATGCAGAGATGACACGCCATCCTGGGTATGAGAAAAATCAGCCCAAACCGGGAACTAACTCCCGCAACGGTTATTCCACAAAGACCATTATCACAGGCGACGGTCCACTGGAACTGCGTACTCCGCGCGATCGTGACGGTACCTTCGAACCACAACGGGTAAAGAAAAATCAGCCCCGTATTACCGGGATGGATAACCAGATCCTCTCGTTGTATGCCAAAGGGATGACCATCCGTGAGATAGCTGCTGCGTTCAAAGAGCTGTATGACGCAGATGTTTCACCAGCACTGATATCAAAGGTCACCGATGCCGTGATGGAGCAGGTTGTAGAATGGCAAAACCGACCGTTGGATGCTGTTTACCCCATTGTTTATCTCGACTGTATCGTCCTTAAAGTTCGGCAGTACAGTCGCGTCATCAACAAATCGGTGTTCCTGGCACTGGGCATCAATATCGAAGGTCAGAAAGAACTGCTGGGCATGTGGCTGGCCGAAAATGAAGGGGCGAAGTTCTGGCTCAATGTGCTGACTGAACTGAAAAACCGCGGTCTGAACGATATCCTCATCGCCTGTGTGGATGGACTGAAAGGCTTCCCGGATGCCATCAACACAGTATATCCGGAGGCCCGCATCCAGTTATGCATCGTGCATATGGCGCGCAACAGCCTGCGCTTCATATCATGGAAGGACTACAAAGCCGTCACTCGCGACCTGAAAGCGATTTATCAGGCTCCCACGGAAGAGGCAGGCCAGCAGGCACCGGAAGCGTTCGCTGCGGCCTGAGACAGTCGCTATCCTCAGATAAGCCGAAGCTGGCAGGCTAACTGGCCGAATCTTGCCACGTTCTTCGCTTATCCGACGGACATCCGCAAAGTGATCTATACGACGAATGCCATCGAGTCGCTAAACAGCGTGATCCGCCATGCGATCAAAAAGCGTAAAGTGTTCCCGACA
>JAIJJM010000513.1 GCA_022728415.1 Collinsella sp.
CATCGACACCATGCTTACCAAGGAAGCAGCAGTACCGGTCGTACGTCGAGCTTCCTCGCTGGCCGCCAAGGGCGTTCTTAACGTAAACAGCCGGAACGTATTCCTCGCGGCCGTCAAGAAAGTCGTCGCACAGACACACAGGGCCATCGAACATCCGCTCAACCGTATAAGGAACAAACTCGCCCTCCGACAGCAAGCGACGATGCAGAGCCGTTGCAACCGCCTCGTTAAAGGGCCGTTGGTCGTCCACGCCGCATCCCTTGACCAGAACGCGAACGCCGTTGCGAATCATCCACGATTTAGGGAGCTCACCCTCGGACGTGTTATCAGGATTTTTAAGACCGATGCCTTCCAGCCAACCCGAACGCTCTTCGGGCGCCGATCGCTCAAATTCGTTCTCAAAGTAATTGATGTTTTGCCATTTGAGTTCGGCGCAATCGGCCGGCCGCAGCCAATAGCAATCCGAAAGCGATAGGCCCAGGCACCGAACTGGAACCTCGATGCCGCTGGCAATTCCCAGTTCACGATAGCGCGAGACGAGTCCGGGGCGAACATCGGGCACCGACCGATGTCCCCACCATGCATTGAGCTCCCGCTTATTCACCGTTGGAGAAGAGCTCGAGCATGTGCCAAACGGCATTCGTTGCGCATCGAGGACCTCGGCGATTTCGAAGGGAAACTCACGCGTCGGATCAAAAGAGACATGCGCGACCTTATGGTCGGCCGACATCAGCGTAAACTTGCGCCCCACATCGGCCGCAGGACGGCGTCCACGTTTGCGGACCTTTTGATAAGCGAGCGCAGAATTGTACTCGACCATCTTCCGGCCGCCCACAATATCGCACACAAGCGTCCCCGATGCGGCAAGTTGCGATATGCGGGCTTTCGTAACGCCCAACAGGCGGGCGGCATCACCCATAGACAAGTACTCAGACGTATCCATACACCGCATCACCTCGTTAAGTAATTTACACGTTTAGTAAATAGATTACAGACATCATAATACTAAACGACCCAAAGCGAAAAAAGGCCCGAGAAATCGGGCCTTAGCGATTGGTCAGCCGAGTCGCAAGCTGCTCCCCTAGCGCTGAACGTAGGCGCGAACGAGCTCGTAGGTATTGCGCACGCCGTCGATGTGGCTGCGCTCGTAGTTGTGGCTCGCGTACACGCCGGGGCCAATCAGACCATGGCGAATGTCGTAGCCGGCCGAGAGCGTTGCCTCGACGTCGGAGCCGTAGTGTGGGTACACATCGATGGCGTAATCGAGCTCCAGCTCGCGCGCGATGTTGGACAGCGTGGTTACTAGGTCGTAGTTGTACGGACCGCCCGAATCCTTGGCGCAAATCGAAACCATGCGCTCGGTGCAGCCCAGGTCGTCGCCCACGCAGCCCATGTCCACGCTGATCATCTCGCGCGTGTCGGCCGGCACAAAGGCACCGCCGTGGCCGACCTCCTCGTACACGGTAAAGAGCAGCGAAACCTTACGCGAAAGCGTCACCTCGCCAGCGGCGACGGCGCGGGCCAAACCCAGCAGAATCGACGCGGACAGCTTGTCGTCCAAGAAGCGGCTCTTGATGTAGCCGCTCTCCGTCACCGTGGTGCGCGGGTCCATAGCGATGATGTCGCCGGTCTGAATACCCAGCTCGAGCACATCATCCTTGCTGTCAACGTTCTCGTCGAGCAGGATTTCCATGTTCTTCTCGATGGTCTTGACCGGCTCATCGGCCACATGCGCCGAAGGCTCGGTATTGAGGACCACACCCGTAAAGACTTTGCCATCGCGCGTGTAAACGGTGCAGTTCTCGCCATCGGCCGTAGACCACTGATGCCCGCCGAGCGTCGTGGGACGCAGGCGACCATTGTCCTTGATAGAGCGCACCATGGCGCCCAGGGTATCGACATGGCTCGCCAACACAAGCGGCTCGCCCTCGCCGCCAAGCTCAACGAGTACATTGCCCTTGTTAGAACGCTCGGGCCCAAAGCCCATATCGCGCAACGTTTCCATCAGATAATCAGTCGCCGCACGGGTATAGCCCGTAGGCGAAGCAATAGAAGTCAGCGCCTTCAACTGGTCAGTAATATAGGAGAGCGTAGAATCCATCTTGGACACCAAAGTCACCCTTTCATATCGAATTAAACCCACAGCAACAATACCACCGCGAACCATCTTTTTACCTAGCGAGATGACCCATCGAGCTCCCCAGAACTGCGCCCGCCACGATAACGAGCCGGCGGGCCCCTGCCCGTTAGCCCCACAATCTTTCCGCAGGACGGAGGAAGCCCCCGCCGCACGAAGTGCGCAGCGGGGGCTTCCGACATGTCCGAGGACGATT
>JAIJJM010000514.1 GCA_022728415.1 Collinsella sp.
GCCGTGCTCCTCGCCGGTGTTGCCGCGACCGTGTTCGCCAAGTCCCGCTCCACCAAGCGCGCCCTCAACGCGTGAATCGAGAGCAATGAACGCGTGGTCTAATTCATCAGTGAATTGACCCCAATTGGAAGCGAGTGAAGTGCCAACTTCGCTCGCCTCCTTTTTTCTTAGACTTTCAAATTCGACATAACCAGAATCAAAGGTGCAATATGGCAATGGATGATATAGATATTGTGATTATTACAGCCCTAGCTGAGGAGGGGGTTGCCGTCGAGAAAATAGGACAAGATTTTTATGATATAAATTGGGAAACCAATTGTGATAGCCAAATTGGCGTTGTTCGTATTGGTGTTTTAAAAACGGATTCATCACATTTGCTGAAAATTATGTTAGCTTCAGCTGCCAATGAGGGAAGTTCAGTTGCGCCGGTAATTAATCATATCAATGATACTTATCACCCTTCGATGTTGACCATGTGTGGTGTATGTGCGGGAGATCCTGAACGTACCCATTTGTGTGATGTTATTGTTGCAGATTCGGTATATTCACTTGATTCAGGAAAAAAAGAGAACGGAGAATTTCTACCGGAAATAAATACATCTCCAGTGTACAAAAAGCTTAATCAGGTTGTCAATGATTTTGTGGTGCATGCAAGAATTGATCAACTTCCCACTCAGCCAGAAGTTATTGAAATGATGCAACAGCAAAATACTATGCCGGGCGGTTCATTCAATGTGCATATCGGCCCTGTAGCTTGTGGCGAGCAGATTGCAGATTATGACGCTTTTTGGGAGAATGTTGCTCGCAGAGGCAAATATAAGACGATTGGCTATGAGATGGAAGGCAATCATCTTGGATATGCCTCGCAATGGGGGCAAATCCCCTACCTGTTCTTCAAAGGTGTGATGGATTTCGCTTCAGGAAAGACTGATGGCTGTAAGAAGATTGCGGAACGTACGGCTGCTGATGCGTTATTAGCATTTCTTAAGTCGAAACAATTTGGGATTTTCTTCGGAAGCCTGCCGAAGAAAAAATCTTATAAAAAAACAGTTGATGATTTCAATGTGCTCTTGGAAAAATTGACGGCTGATGCATGGGATGAATATAAAAATGCATTAGTAACGGGTCGTAATACATCGAAGCGTGATAAGATCCTCAATGACTATAAGAAAAGAGTGGCAGATATCGGTAATAATTGTCCCTCGACTATTCCTGCAGCTACGAGGATATTCCCGTACATGAATTATTATGGATACCTGTATCTCGACTGTCTTATGAGACCGAATCATCGACTTTGTCCTCATATGTTGGCAGGGGATCCCTATGCGGATTTAGTAGAAAGTCTGCTGGGGGATGACAATGCAACTATTGGCCTTCAGGATGTGCTAACTTTGCATAATCGATCTCGAACAGATTTTATGGTTGCCAGTGAATTGATTCATTCGAGTGACGAATAATCGTTTAAATCGATATCGTGATATCTTAAAAAGGTGACCGTCACTCCTTGGGACTGACAGTCACCTACTATTTGATCGAGTCGATCTTGATTAGATTAAGGCTTGATGAGGCTGAAAATCACCGTTCAATAAAGAGCTTCAAATCTGGAATAGCCCTTTCATAACTCTTTCGGAACAGGGGTTCATAGGCAGTTAGAGGCACTCTTTCCATTATAAGAGTTTTTTTACTGCATATAAGTGGTTGATTCTTTGTAGAATAGTAATCCGAAACACGTGAGATACTATTCAATCTTTTGTATTATTCCTCGACGAAAGCGATGTCGTAGTATCAGAAATTTGAGTTATTCGTTGTTCATTGAGAAAGGTAACTTACGGAGATTGCGGCCATGGAACTGTGACGGACAGGCGAAAGGCCCTGATTCCCAATTCACTCCGTAGCCATCGCCTCGCACCACAGTCCTCCAACACAAACAGTGAAAAACCAGAATTTGTGTTATCGGCTTGAAGCGTACGTTATTTTACGTGAAAAGCATGCTATCGGGACGAAACTCGTGTCATATGACACAGAAATCTATGTCATAGTACCTAAAACTTGTGTTATTGACGCAGAAACTTGTGTCAATGGGTACTAGAAATGCCGTGTTTGAGGGGAAACTTGTGTTATTGACGCAAAAACTTGTTCCATCCGAAATTTCGGAGCCACCGTCATCTACCGGCCACCGGTTCACGTAAGAAAAGCGGCATATGTTGCACCTCCCCGCAAGGGTGATAATAGGGGGAGTGCCGGCAATGAGGCAAGGAGCAGTTTATCGGGGATGAAACCTACCCTACTAGGGGTTAGAAAAGCCCGTATAACAAGTACTATCATCCCAA
>JAIJJM010000515.1 GCA_022728415.1 Collinsella sp.
AGCCATTCAGCCTGTTCTTCGGTGCAGGGGTCGTGCTGATACCAGTCAGATTTGAATGCATGAGAACGCCGCCCGTGCCTGCTGGCAGGGGCGGCAGAGTTATCCGAATTGTAAAATTTGGTATCGTGCGCCATCGGTTGTCTCTGCTGGCGCAGCAGGTGCCAGTTGTTCAGGCTGGCCTGTGGATTGTAAACCAGAATACGTAAAACAAAAACCCGCCGAGGCGGGTATGAATGAGAATTATTTTTGTTTTATGGTAAATGAAATAACATTGTCAGAATGAATCATATCTGATTCTTTAAATCGTGTAATTGCAGATAACTCATTTAAAGGAAGAGCAAAGATATCAGTTAACTCAGTTACCTTTATGATTGAATGCTTATCAAGAAGTAAAAGTAACTTATTAAGTAACTCAGGCTCTTCTTTTGGGATTGCATCATCTAACGGCTCCCTACGATGGAATGGCGCTAATTGCTTAAATATATAGCTTTTCTGATTATCGCTAATTAACTTAAGGCTATGACTCCTCATGGCAATACTACCGATAGATGTAATCCAACGTAGTTTTAATCGTTCTAACGCTGATAAATTTGGACTATAAAATTCACGCCCGAAAGTCGTGGCTGGCATTAAAAAGCTGGAGGCAAAATAATCGGCCTGCAACTCCACTAGGTCGAATAATTCTTTATCATTCAGGTAGTCATCCTCCACTGCCCTATGCATAATTAAATGGCCAAGTTCATGAGCAAGACTAAATCGCATGCGAACAGCCGTCTTCGAGCTATCTAACATAATTAAAGGCCGCCCATTATGCCAGAACGAAAAGGCATCAACTTTCTCACCAGAAGGTAAATGAGAAACCACGATTCCTTTATTTTCAACAAGTCTAGTTAAATTGAGTATTGGACCATCACCTAACCCCCAAAAACGCCTTAATTGGGTGGACATATCCTCAATATCAGATAGAGACAGAACCTCAAAATCAATAATATCGAATTCAGGCAGAACCACATCTGGTAATTGAGCATATTTTAGACATTCATCCAATATTAATGCCGCCCAACGCCCACGTGTTTTCCCTGTAACTCGAGCCTTTTTGGTCGCAGTTGAACGACTTCTAAAATGAATCGCCCCCTCCAGAGATGGAGAAGCACTGGAGGCTAAGAAAAATCGTTCTGGAAATCCTAACACCTTGGCTATTGCAGAAAGTGTATCAGCAGAGGGAGACTTCAACCCCTTCTCAAATGACGAAATAGCTTGTCTTGAAATATTGAGCACTCTGGCAAGTTCAGCCATCGTCAACCCTTTTGCCTCTCTTGCCTCCTCAAGGCGACGAGGATTAAACGATTTATCAGTAAATGGTGTTTGTGCGATATTCATGCTCATGATTGCTGTGATTTAATTATTTGCTCGGTAAGAATCTTGATTTTATCTTCAATCTCAGAATCCACATTTTCTGCTTCAACTTCTACCATCGTCATAATTGGTAAAGACTCAGTATAAAGAATCCCGTAATTATCCGAAGAAGGAACAGTTAAATTCAGTTTGGACAAGTGCTGATTACTGCCATCATGTAACATATAAACATGTCCACCAGACGCTCTCCCATCCAGGGAGTCGGCATTTTCATCCCCAAAATTCAATTCATAATTTTGATTAGCGTAAACAGCTCTATACAATGCCTGCTTAGGAAGTGGCGCATTACCCGATAAATGATGTGCCGTCATTTTCCAGTTGTTCGAGTGAATCGCAATGTGTTTACAATTTTTAGCAGCATTGCTACCGACTTCAAAATCCAGCCCCACACGCTTAGCCGCATTCTCAAGCAATGCATCGGCATAAAACCAGCGCAAATATGACTGTGCTTGAGCCCAAAAAGAACCAAACTCTTTTGCCTTCATATGCGAATGAAGATAAGCCTGTGCTAACGCGATCGAAAGCTCTTTGCGGCACTCCTTGTCATATGCTTCTAACAACTGTTGAGATAAATTCTGCATGACCGTAATATCCTTGTTGTTTTGGTGTCAACCATATTTCCATTTAACATAGACTTTGTCAACCAGATAGATGCTAGAAAAACCCGCCGAAGCGGGTTAAGCGCGGGTGCATTGAGGATGCCTGACTCATCAGAGGTGGCGAGGGATTTCTCCCCCGCCAGGTCTCTTACTCCTCAGGTTCGTAAGCTGTGAAGACAGCGACCTCCGTCTGGCCGGTTCGGATTCGTACCTCGCAGAGGTCTTTCCTCGTTACCAGTGCCGTCACTATGACGGTTAAACAGATGACGATCAGGGCGATTAACATCGCCTTTTGCTGCTTCATAGCCTGCTTC
>JAIJJM010000516.1 GCA_022728415.1 Collinsella sp.
GGTACGTTGGTGATGTTGTTGGTGATCGTTGGCTTTATCTACAGCCTGTGGTCCCAGGGCAGCCGTGCGTTGATATGGATTATTGGTGCAATCTTACTCAGCCTTATTGTGGCAATGGTCATGAAGCGCAATAAAACCGTATAACACCTCTCTGCGCGCAGTACTGCCTGTACTGCGCCTTTGTCTTTAATTCAAATTACCTTTCTTATTCCTTTAATAAATAAGTCACAAAAAAATGATATATACGCGATAAATCTGTGATGCTAATCACTTATTACCGTGGATTATTCTTAATGTGTATGATGGTAATCTAAAAGTCGTAGTGTATTCTAAATAAATAACGTATAAGCTTTTTAGCTGCATTTCTTTGCCCATATCAATGATCGACAAAAGAGATGCACAAGTTATTACCCTTCTTAATAAAATGAGACTGGTTATAAAAACCAGTTAAAATAATGACCTGGAAGGAAGTGACTTATCTATGGCGCGATTCCAGTTTAAAAGCCGTAAAAATAATGGGTTTATTTTTTTAATAAGTTTTATGGTGATGGGAGAAGCTACAATTACTGCACCGCTGCCACAATGGGCGAACGCCCCAGCGGTAACGCCAGTTGCCCAATTATCTTTACAGGAAAGTATATTACGCGCCTTTGCGCGAAATCCCGACGTCACTCAACAGGCGGCGCAGATAGGTATTGGCGAAGCGCAAATTGATGAAGCCAAAAGTGCCTGGTATCCGCACGTTGGATTAACCGGCAACGCGGGGCCGTCCCGACAAACGGACTCCAGCGGCAGGCTTGATAACAACGTTTCGTATGGCATAACCCTGACACAGCTGGTGTATGACTTTGGTAAAACTAACAACGATATCAAACTGCAAACTGCCGCCCGTGACAGCTACCGCTTTAAATTGATGGCAACATTAACCGATGTTGCAGAGAAAACGGCAACTGCCTATATGGAAGTCAGTCGTTATCAGGCTTTGTGCGATGCGGCTCAACGCAATATTCACTCGCTGGAAAACGTCTACAACATGGCAGCATTGCGTGCTAACGCTGGCCTGAACTCGTCGTCGGATGAATTACAGGCCCAGACGCGCATTGCCGGAATGCGCTCAACGCTGGAGCAATATCAGGCGCAGATGGCAAGCGCCAAAGCGCAACTGGCGGTGCTCACTGGCGTACAGCCGGAGGCGATAGCCGCGCCACCTGCTGAATTAGCCGAGCAGCCGGTATCGCTGAAAAATATTGATTACCAGTCCATCCCGCTGGTGCTGGCGGCAGAAAACTTACGCCAGTCAGCACAGTACGGCGTGGAAAAAACGAAAGCGCAATACTGGCCAACACTGAGTATTCAGGGGGGCAAAACGCGCTACCAGACCAGCGACCGCTCGTATTGGGATGATCAGCTACAACTGAACGTTAACGCGCCGCTGTATCAGGGCGGCGCGGTTTCTGCCCAGGTGCAACAGGCCGAAGGGCAACAAAAAATCTCTGCCTCGCAGGTCGAACAGGCAAAACTGGATGTGCTGCAACGAGCGTCTGTGGCATATGCCAACTGGACAGGCGCACGGGGTCGTGAAGAGGCTGGGTTAGCGCAATCTGAAAGTGCGCACAGAACGCGAGATGTCTACCAAAATGAATATAAATTGGGTAAACGCAGCCTGAATGATCTATTAACCGTCGAGCAAGATGTCTTTCAGGCGCAATCGGCTGAAATAAATGCCAATTATGATGGCTGGGTCGCCGCAGTGAATTATGCCGCTGCGGTTAATAACCTTATTCCATTAGCGGGAATTAAACAGGGCTTATACAACGACTTACCCGACTTGAAATAATCCTGCCATTATTAATATCAGGTATGCATCGTTGTTGAGTGATTACCTTTGTCTTATTTAGATAAATGGACTCGCTAAGGATGTGCGCCATTTATCAGGAATGCCATTATGAGCCTGATTATTGATGTTATTTCGCGAAAAACATCCGTCAAACAAACGCTGATCAATCCTGGCGACGTTACGGTTGTCATTTATGAGCCCTCTGTGGTGCAGGTTCATGCTCAGGCATCTGCCGTTGCGCGTTATGTTCGTGACGGAAATGACTTGTTGATCTATATGCAGGACGGCACGGTGATCCGCTGCAACGGTTATTTCCTGCAAGCGGCGAATACCGCTGAACAATCGGAACTGGTGTTTGCCGATGGGCAACAGCTAACCCATGTCACCTTTGCCGATACTGCTGCGGGTGGTTTAGCCCCCGTAGAACTGACTGCCCAGACCACTGCGATTGAAAGCATTGCGCCATTTCTTGATACCGTTGCTCAGACC
>JAIJJM010000517.1 GCA_022728415.1 Collinsella sp.
TGAAAGAGGAGGGAAGCGTACTTCGGTACGCGACCGACGATTGAACGTCAGATTGCCGCTTAGGGGCGTTTGCAGCGTCGGCTAAGAGAGGTCGTCCTCATAGGGCATAAGGTCTGCCAGGTAGCCCTTTTCCTTGAGCGTGGCCTCGATCTCGTCGAGGGTTTGCTCGTCCTCCGCCGCGATGCGATGGAAGTGATAGCCGCTGGTCACCGTCAGCAGCGGAAAGCTCTTGCCGCTGGCGATGTCGTGCAGGTAGCGCTCGATATCGCGGCGGTTGCGAATGTCCAGGTCGGCCGTAATCTTGCCGTACACGCGGTGGTTGACGATCACGTTGAGCACGGCGCCGCCCGCGTCGACGATGCTCGTGAGCTCATCGCCCGCCTGCTCCACGCTGTGGCGCACCTTGACCAGACGCGTGGGCACAGCCGGGCTGCTCGCCGCCTCCTGTAGCACATAGCCGCGATTGGTGGCGACGATATCGTGCCCGTCGGCGCGCAGCAGGGCGATGTCCTGCACCACGACCTGACGGCTCACACCCACCTCGTGGGCGAGCGCACTGCCCGAGACAGGATCTTTAGCCCCCTCGAGCACGGCCATGATGGCACGGCGACGCTCGCGGGCGTTCATTATTTACCGTCCAGCAGACGCAGGTGCTTAAGCGAAAGGTCGAGGATCGGCGCGGAGTGCGTCAGGGCGCCCGAGCTAATAAAATCGACGCCCAGGTCGGCTAGGGCGCGAATGTTGCCGGCGTCCACGTTGCCCGAGCACTCGGTCTTGGCGCGACCGTCGATAAGCTCGATGGCGGCGGCCATATCGTCGTGGGTCATGTTGTCGAACATGATGATATCGGCACCGGCCTCAACGGCCTCGCGCACCATATCCAGGCTCTCGCACTCAATCTCGACCGTCGTGGTAAACGACGCATGGGCGCGCGCCATCTCGATCGCGCGTGCCACGCCACCGGCGGCGTCGATGTGATTGTCCTTGAGCATGACAGCCGTCGACAGGTTGTAGCGGTGGTTGCTGCCGCCGCCGATCTCGACTGCGGCCTTCTCGAAGACACGCATGCCCGGCGTGGTCTTGCGCGTGTCGACGAGCACGGTCTTGGTACCCTCGAGCGCCGTCGCCATGCTGTGTGTGTAGGTGGCGATACCGCTCATGCGCTGCAGGTAGTTGAGCGCCACGCGCTCGCCCGAAAGCAGCACGCGCGCGTCGCCGCGCACCTGGCCCACGTGGTCGCCGGCGTGCACCTCGTCACCGTCGGCAACATCAAAGAGCACCGAGCTCTGCGGATCCAGCAGCTCAAAGGTGCGGGCGAACACGTCCAGGCCGGCGATGATACCGTCGGACTTGGCGATGAGTTCCACCGTGGCGGGACGCGCCGTGGGGCACACGCTCGCCGTGCTCACGTCCTCAAACGTAATGTCCTCGCGCAGAGCCTGCAGAATCAGATCATCGACGACGAGCTTCATGGTAATGGGATTCATGGTCTACTCCTCCACGGCCTGCGTGCCGGCGGCACAGGCCAAATCATCGATTGCCAGGGTATCGGCGCTCAGGGCGCGGTGACGCCCGTCAAGCGCGGGTTCACCGGCCCGCTCCACGGCCAGCGACTTGCCGGTGCGCATGTACCACGCGGCGCGGCGGCCCCAAACCAGAGACTCGAGCAGGCTGTTAGAAGCCAGGCGGTTCTTGCCGTGCACGCCATTGCAGGCCGTCTCGCCGGCGGCGTAGAGCTCGGGCATCGAGGTGCGGCCGTCCTTGTCGACCCACACGCCGCCCATAAAGTAGTGCTGCGTGGGCGTGACGGGGATGGGCTTGTCCAGGATGTCGCGACCGTCCTCAAGACAGCGCGCACGAATATTGGCAAAGTGCCCGGTCACCACGTCGCGCTCGACGGGGGCAAAGCTCAGCCACTCGTGCTCGGTGCCGTCCTGCTTCATCTGCTCGCGGATGGCGGCGGCGACAACGTCGCGCGGCTGCAGCTCGTCGGTAAAACGCTCGCCGGCGGCATTGAGCAGAATCGCGCCCTCGCCGCGGCAGCTTTCGCTGATCAGGAACGTGCGACCCGGCTGCGGCGAGAACAGGCCCGTGGGGTGGATCTGCACGTAGTCCAGATGTTCCATCGTAATGCCGTGCTCCTGCGCGATGTAGCA
This sequence comes from Collinsella sp., assembly GCA_022728415.1. The sequence continues at coordinate 2,157 of JAIJJM010000517.1, forward strand.
GGCATCACCGGTGAGCTGCGGGTAGTTGGTCGAGTGGTCGTACACGCCACCGATACCGCCCGTTGCCCACAGCGTATGGCGGGCATGGATCTCAAACGGCTCACCGACATGCGCGCCCTCGGCGGCAGTTGCCAGCTCGTCGGCGGCAGTTGCCAGCTCGTCGGCGG
>JAIJJM010000518.1 GCA_022728415.1 Collinsella sp.
CTTGAGCAGATGCCGCGCGACCCGCTGACCCCGCGCGTGCTGCTCTCCACCGCCAGCCCCTACAAGTTCCCGCGCGTGGTGAACGAGGCATTGGGCTTCGACGCCACCGGCACCGACTTCGAGTGCATGGATGTGCTGGCCCGCGAGACCGGCACCACCGCCCCGGCCGCCTTGCGTGGGCTCGAGACCGCCGACGTGCAGTTCAAGGACGTCGTGGCCATCGACGGCATGGAGGACTACGTGGAGAAGGCCGCCCAGGCGCTGTAAAACATACCAGCACATTGGCTCCCCTCAGAGCGGGGAGCCATTTTTTACATCAGAATTGCGTTTACATCAGTATCGCGGCGACTGGCAGTCCTATGGCGATTGCCAACAGCACGATAGTGCCGATGATCACGCTGGGGCGTGCGAGGTTGACGGTCCAGCCGACGCCGAAACGTTTGGGGATCATGATGGCAGGATCGTCACGGTTGATGTAGATGATGCCGCCAATCCAGTGCAGGTCATCGTCATACGGCATGGCATTATCGTCCGAAATGTCACCGCCGTCACTGTGCCGAACACCGGCATAGACGCGCGCCCCGTTCTGCCCGTAATACACGCCGATCATCAGCGCGCCGACCAGAGCCGCCACGGCGATGAACATGCCGATGATGCCGATTAGATTGATATCCAGCACGCCAATGGTGACAAGCTGAACGCCTAGGCCCAATCCACCGGCTGCCAGCAGTCCGATGACCAGCACGTAGATGCTCCAGACCCGCGAGAACACACCATAGGCATACCCGGTGGCGGCGGGGTGGTCGGGATCAATCGGGTGCTTGGCGTAGATGATCGCGGCATGGCTGGCCACCATCACCGCTGCCAGCACCACCTGCGCGAGCACGGCGTACCAAATCACCATCGGACTCTTCTCGGCCCAACCGTTCACATTGCCGGCGATATCCGCATGAATCGGCACCCGCTCCGGCATCCGGTCATAGCCCAGCAACCCGACAGCAATGGTGACAGCGAGACAAACGACTTGCAGCAATTCCCACTTCAAGCTCATCGGGTCGGGATTGTCCCGCTCACCTATCAATGCTGCACGGCGGGCACTGGACGCCTCCCATCCCTGATCGACTTTGATGGATAGTACTTTGCGGCGAAACATCTGCTGCAGCACGAAACCACATATCGCAATCGCCACCGCTGCGATGGACACAGTCCAGAACGCCGCGTCGACTCCGCAGAGTTGCCAAACGGCCAGCGAGACCAGTATGGCGCATACGCCAAGCGCCACCGTAATTCCCGAAAACGCGACTTTAAATCCGCGAATGCGCGTATTGACATGGGCGGCGGCCGGCACTGTGACACCGAACACCTCATGCCGGTCGGTAACCCATGGAACCCCTGCCAGGCCGGCGGTCACTATCACCGGCAACAGTAAAAACGCACACAACGCGATGTTCATCGACACGACTGTATTATTCATCGTTATCTCCCCTGATTTCCTTTTGTTGCACCGTCAGTAACGCTCTGCGAGGAGCGCACGCCGTATGCCCGTTCGCATTGCCGTTTGGTGGCATCGAGGAATGCGGCCGAATCACCGCCGCGCGCCCTGTAGGCCAAGGCAAGGCGATAGAGTTCCTCGCCCATCCGCTCATCCTGTGCTTCGGCAGTTCGGTTCGGTGCTTCTCCCCCGCCGTCATGCTCGGCGACGGTTGCACCGGCACCACGACGCATAACGATGTATCCCTCGTCACGCAACAGCGCATAGGCCTTGTTCACCGTGTGCAGGTTGATGCCAAGGTCCACGGCCAGCGAGCGCACGGACGGTAACGAGTCACCTGGCGACAGCTCATCGCCCGCGATGGCTGCGATGAGCTGCCTGTGCAGCTGCTCGTAAATCGGCACGTCACTGCGCTGATCGATTTCCACAATCACGGTCAATTCCACCCCTCTCAAGAACTGTTCTATTTGTTCTACATCAAATATAACAGTTTTGCCGTATGAGTCAAGATATGCGAATCTCGGTTGAACATCCGGCAATGGGCCAACGGCGTGTTGCTTGAATTTTCTAGGAAGGCGGGAATCGCCATGCTGCCGGCGAATGGGAAAATCCATGTGGCTTGTCAGATTCTGTTCCTGCAACTGAATAGTCCCATGAGGGAGTAGACAGCATTGCGGCGAAGGGCTCGGCCCAAACCGCAATAAAGCGTGCCGAGCGCCAAAGCCGCCAACACCGGTATGACGCCGCTGCAGGAGAAGCTCGCGAAGCTGGACGAACTTCATGGGCGGCACCGCCGAACAGCAGTCGACCATTCTGTTCACGCTGTTCGT
>JAIJJM010000519.1 GCA_022728415.1 Collinsella sp.
ACGAGCTCTTCAGGCTCCATCTCGGAAAGGAGCAGCCAGAGCGGCTTGCCGGCGCGCTTGGCTTTGAGGTCCCACAGAGCCGAAAGCACGGCGCCAATGGCCATATGCTCGACGCCCTTCTCAGGGCCGAGCCAGCGCAGCTGCGAATCACGCACGAACAGATCCCACGCGAGACGCATGTTGTCGAGCAGTTCCTCGACGTTACGGCCGATAAGGGTTTCAGACATGGAGTCGATGGCTCGGACGACGACATCATTGCCGCGGCCGATGGTGAAGACGAATCCGTTGCCGGAATCACCGGCATCCGTGGCGATGACAACATAGGCGGAGGAATAATCCGGATCGGGGTTCATGGCGTCGGAGCCAGAGAAGGTGGCCGATGTCGGGAATCGGAAATCATAGGTGGTGACTTTGGTAATAACGCTCACGATGCGCTTCCTTCTTTGGAAAAATGTTTAATCTCAAAAAGGGAGGACGGCCGTTTGGCCGCCCTCCCTAGCAGTGGCGGGCAACCGGATGTCAGTCGGCGTCGGTGGTGACCTTGAAGCCGTTGTCCTTTGCGTAGGTCTTGAGCTTCTGCTGAGCCTTGGCCATAGCGCCGACCATGTCACCGCCAACCTTCATTTCAGGAGTGATGACATCCTTATATACGACTCCAACCTGAGACATGAACGGAAGATACTCCCAATCAGTATTGACCTTGTCCATGGACTCGAAGTAGACGGAGTTCACGTCAGTATTGACAAAGTATCCATCTGTTTCCTTCATATTGCGGATGTCTTCGCTATCTTGGTAAGCGGAAGCTGCCATGAAGTAGTTGCCATGGTTGTTATCCTGCCAAGACTGAATTGCTTCCTTGTCGGAATCAAGCCAATTGATGAAGGCAAGGGCTGCAGCCTGCTTGTCCTTAGGGCATGCCGCGGAAACACTCATCATGGAGCCGACGGAAGAAGACTTGAAATCATCGGCAGAATCACCGAATGCAGGTGGCAGCGTTACCTGAATCAGACCCTTAAGAGATGGATTCTGTCCCTTGTAGGAGTTACCTTGCCAGTTCTGAGAAATATAAGTGGCATAGGTGCCCTCATTCGTGGCACGGTTGAACGCATCGGTCCAGCCTGGAGCGGCCTCCATGACCCCATCCTGAAGGCACTTTTGCAGGAATTCAATGAACTCCTTGGTAGTGCCAGAAGTCATGCTCAAGCTGATGTCATCGACAGAATTGACCTTCCAAGGGCGTGCACCAGCCGAACGCAGCAAATCCGTAAAGCAGGAGATATCGTTATTGATGAGGACGCCCATGTACTTGCTGGGATCTTCCTTGTGGAGTTTGACGCCTTCTTCATAGAATTCCTGCCAAGTGGTTGGCACCTTGAGATTATGCTCGTCGAGAATGTCCTTACGCACATACATGGCCAAAGGAGTGGCGTCAGTCGGCACGCCCCACAGGCCACCAGCATAATGCACCTGGCTCCAAGCGGTCTTTGCATAAAGCTTGCTCCACGCCTTTTCGATATCATCGTTGGCGAAATTCAGCAGAGCTCCAGAAATAGCGTACTGTTCGAATCGGTCAGCACTCATCTGCACGACATCCGGAACATCTTTATTGGCAGCAACGACATTCTGGAACTTGGTGAAATGGTCGCTTGCCGCGCCGGTGTTGGTGAATTTAATTTTGATGTGCGGGTACTTCTTCTGGAAAGCTTCAATCGGTCCTGCCATCTGCTTCCCGGAGAATCCCCATACGTTCAGCTCGATTTTTTTGGAAGTATCGGTGAGAGCGTTGTTAATGTCTTCTACAGTGACTGCAGTTTTAGTGTCCTTGGCACCAGTACTTGAGCCACAAGCCGCAACGCTGGCTACCATAGTAAGCGCCGCCAGCGCACTGACGATTTTGGTCATCTTCCTCATGATTACTCCTTTGTGTGTCATGAATTACTGTCTTATTGTTGTTCTTCAAATGGATGTGGATGCCGCACGGTCATTAGAGCAACGAATGGGTGATCGCCAATAACCGTGCGGCGAGGATTCACTGCTTGACTGCACCAGCCGAAAGGCCAGACTGCCAGTACTTCTGCAGGAACATGAATGCGATGATCAACGGGGCAACTGCAATGAGGCATCCGGTGACAATGTAGTTGTTCGGAATCTGACCGTCCGCGGTACCTTCGGCACCCATCTTCAACCACATGTTCAAACCGACCGTCATCGGGTAGTCGTTGGTGTCCGAGAGCATGATCAGCGGCAGGAAGTAGTTGTTCCAGACACCGACCAGCGTGAACAGCAGTACGGTGACGAAACCTGGAGA
>JAIJJM010000520.1 GCA_022728415.1 Collinsella sp.
CAGAGGCGTTCGAGCATTATAACGAATGGCATCCGCATAGTGCGTTGGGTTATCGCTCTCCGCGAGAATATCGACGTCAGCGGGTAATGTTAACTTAAGATAGGTAGTGCCTCCAATTAGTAGAACATGTGTTTTTCGATAAACGCTCCGATCACTTTTTCGTGGATCTCAACTGAGCGTGAGAAGCAGATTGTTTTACGAGCCAACCGCTTAATACGGGTGCGTAGCGTCAGATTATTACGCTCAATGCGTTGGGTGAATATTTTGCCGGTCAGATGCTTATCCTTCGGCACCACCCAGCCATAGCTGCCCCAGTCGTCGCTGGTGAGCATGCCGATGTTGAAGGGGGTAAGCAGCGCCAGTAACTCCCGGCACGTTTCATCGGTTCGGGGGCCAAAAGTGTAGGCCAGTACACCGCCTGTTTTGGTGTTGTACGCGTACCAGAGCCAGTGCTGCCGGGCTTTACTGCCAACGTAGCTCCATTGCTCATCAAGTTCGCAGATAAGCGCTACATCAGCATGGGCAACAGGCGAAGACGTTATTCGCTTTGGCGCGAGTTTTTTAAAGTCCGGATAACGGTGTTAATACCAATTTTCAGTGTCCTGGCGGTATCGCGAACCCCGGCGCCATTAAAGGCCATTTCAGTGATCAGCTCTTTCATACCCGGCTTACGTGCTTGATAAGTATAAGTGAGCTGAAACACACGATGGCAGTCACGGCAGCGAAATCTGTCATGGCCTTTAGGGTTCTGACCGTGGCGGTAAACCTGAGCTGACTGACAACGGGGACAATGAATATTAACGCTGGCCATGAGATAACCTCAAAAGCCCGTATTATACATCAGATTCAACTAATTAGAGGCATCACCAAAGTGATCATGAGTACAAACAAAACAGTCAAACGGCTAAAGGCTCGTGCCCGTACTGTATGGACATACTCACCAGATATCTTCTCAATACTCACGCTACTGACACCATATGGATGATGCAAAACCGTGGCCAATATTACTTGACCATATATGGGCGCCACGGGTGATGCAAATACTGTTCGATGCGCTTTTCGACCATATATCCGGCGTCGTTAGTAGGTTCAATGACTTGCGCCATGATGTCATCTGAACCCTGTATCCTAATCACCACACCGGTATTTGATTACCCTGGCCAACTTCAGGCTGTTACAGGGACGGTAGCACACTGGCAGAGTTGCAGATCTTCTGGGGTAATTCGCGCGACTTTCCTGCTTATGCCTGCCGGTAGTACGTCACAGCGTTCCGTGTGAGTATCGGGCTTTGGTGATTTACACCACCTGACTCCGCTGCGCCGCCTTAACCGCTTCCTGTTCGTCAGGCCAACATTTTGCATCCGACTTCCTTCAGATTTCACCTCGCGATGCCCCCTTGCCTTCCGCTATTACTTCCCCTCACCGGGTGAGTGAAGGACTTTCACCTTTTAGTCGTTCTTCAGCCACCAGAGTTGAAGAACATCGCCAGTCACGGCGCTACGCACCATGCCCGACGCACATAAATAAATATCCTCCGGCATGGCCGGAGGTTTTTCAAATGCGCCTATAAGACTCTCTTACCAGCCGCGCCCTAACAGGCGCACACGATCTGACATTTGCATCCAACTTCGTTACTTACGGCCCGTAAACGGGCTGCCCGGATAGGGAATCGATAACTGCTCTCCCATTTTATCCTCTTCAAGCTGGTGCTTTATGTAATCCTGTATCTTCGCCGTATTCTTATCCACCGTATCGACGTAGTCCCCCCTGCACCAGAACGCCCTGTTCCTGTATTTGAATTTCAAATCACCAAACTGCTCGTAAAGCATCAGACTGCTTTTCCCTTTCAGATATCCCATAAAGCCGGATACGCTCATTTTGGGCGGGATCTCCACAAGCATATGGATATGATCTGCACAGCATTCAGCTTCCAGAATCCGTACACTTTTCCACTCACACAGCTTTCTCAAAATACTGCCTGTTGCTCTACGCTTCTCTCTGTAGAACACCTGTCTTCGGTATTTTGGCGCAAAAACTATGTGATATTTACAGTTCCATCGGGTGTGCGCTAAGCTCTTTTCGTTCCCCATTGGAACCCCTTTCGATTTCTTGTTTGACTCTTGCAGTTGCCAGACCGCAAGGTGTTTTAACAAATCAAAAGGGGTTTTAATAACTGGCTCAAAGCTGAAAGCTTTCCGGAACCCCCAGCCTAGCTGGGGGTTTTCTGTGCACAAAAAACCCCTGTAAAAAACTTACAGGGGTATAAGGCTTAGCCTAACTTGCGTCTGTTGCATGGTGCC
>JAIJJM010000521.1 GCA_022728415.1 Collinsella sp.
TCACTGATTTCCGGAAAGTTATCGTACTCCAGTGAGCGGTACCATGTATCACGGGCCTGCGCATCCATTAATGACAGCATCCCGGAACGTTGCATCAGGTCACGCCAGATTTCGCGGTCAAGATTGCGGGTGATGGCTTTCATTGCGGTTTCCGGTTTCTCCATGAGCCAGCAGCCACAGTGAAAATCCTGTTTCATGGCCCAGTCCGGAGCAGTTTTACCTCCAATACTTTCTGTCATTGCTGAGATTTCTGCCAGTTGCCGGATAAGTGTGTCGATTTGCAGCAGTGTACTCTTTCGTACAGCCAGAATGTGGCGGATACTGGTTGAGCAAATAACGTCCGTATGCCCGGTGACCACTTCCGGACGGGAGATTGTGATGTCTGACATAATCGGTTTCCCTTTTGGTTTATAAACGAAAACGCCAGCCCTGTTCAGGCTGACGTCAGTGGAATGAAGTCTGGTGAGTGAGATTCACCGGTTCTGGTGCAGAAACTGCAGTTGGCGCAGGGTACGGATATCTTCCCTGGCCTGTTCAATGCAGGGCAGCAGTGCTGCCGAATCCGTTTTATCCTCATCGTTGTCAAAGATAATTTCCGATTCGCAGTCAATATTGTCCTGCAGCCACGCAATGAGGATATCCAGCGCTGTTTCCGTGGTTAATGATTTCATGTTGTTCCTGGTTACCAGTCGAAAGTGGGTAAATCCGGCAGACATTCGGCGCTGGCATCCAGATGAATGAGACTGACGCCATAACGTCGGGTAAGTGTGACAACCAGACGGCGGAACGTTTTTGACAGCCCCAGGCGTTTAAGCCGCAGAACCGGGTATGACCACGCACCGGTACGTAACAGATATCCGCTACCTGTGAAATGAATCCATTCTGATTCGCCAGTGTCATTCGTCTGATGTGACAGTGAGTACAGCCAGGCGTTGTCCTTTGCCGTGATATGCGCGGTACTGCAGCGTATGCCGGTCAGGGCAGCAAATGGTGGCGTGCGCTCTGCTGATGTCCGGTCAGATTCATCAACAACACGAAGGGAGTAGCCATTATCGCAGGCCACGTTAATCAGTTCAGCGAGAGTAACACCATCGACGTCAACGACGATTCGCCCCATGTTCAGTGCCTGCACGTTAATACTGTCTGCTTCCAGCGTCAGGGCCAGTTTCATCGTTTCGCCTCCGGATGCTTACCCTGGGTAATGTCATTTACCGTTCTGTAGTTGTCGCGGGTCATCAGGCCGGTTGCCCTCCGCCATCACGAATAACCGTATCACTGGCAGTTCCTCCTGCCTGCACAATCTGACGACCATTTGCGGTGACAGTGGTGTTTCTGCCTGTGCCACCCGCTTTTATCCATTGCCCGCCGGTGTTTTCGTCACTGTCCGGCCCCAGCTCAAGCCCGGTACTGACAGTCACGCCATCAGCTGTTCCGGATACAAACTGGTTGTCATGGTTTACCAGTGTTCCGCCATTCACTGTTTCACCCGGGTGCACAACGATGTCAGCAGACAGCACCGGGAGTGACGTGACCGCGGCAAGAGACAGTGCAACCGCCACACCGCCACGTTTACCCCGTGTGCGGGCCAGTTCGGAGGCAACCACGAAAGCGCCCGTAATGTGATTCCATACCAGCCTGTAGCAGGTATTCAGATGTCGTTTCATCAGCATTTCCTTAATCAGAGTGAGGGTGAATAAAAAAGCCGGTATCCACAGATGTGGATACCGGCAGGTAAAGGGTTACAGTGCCGGAGGTCCGGCTGACGGAAGTTTCTGACGTGTGGCTCTGTTGTTCCCTGAATGTCTTTCTGTACGTATCTGTGCATGTTACTGACAAAGGTTATTATTAGCTTATCTATCGATATAAACGATCGATAAAATAGATATCGATCGTTTTATTCTATTATTGAGCTATTGCACGGACAAGAGAGACAGTAACGAAAACAGCGCTTTTGTGAGCAGACTCAGAGGCAGGGAGGACATCATCCACAACAGGTTCAGAAGAAGATCCAGTTCCATACCGCGCGGGCAACAGAGACCACTGTGTCACGGACGGCACGCAGAACCGTGCGTGCAACAGAGGCAACACAGACGCTCTCCGCTGTGTCAAATATCCGGTCCACCGCACCGGTAAACTGCTCACGGGCCTGAGCGCGGACAGATTCCGTGCGCAGCTCGTCCTGCAGGCGGGTCATCAGGGGGCTGGCGGCATGGTCGGGAAGCGCTGTCATGAGCGCACTGACCAGCGTATCCAGTTCCCAGCCGGTGCGGGCCGATACGGCAACAACCGGATGTACGGGC
>JAIJJM010000522.1 GCA_022728415.1 Collinsella sp.
AGCAGCTCGTTGGTGCGTTCCCACGGCACGCAAGAGTCGGTGACGGACTGACCGTAGACCAACTGGTCGAGCGGGGCCGGCTTTTGGTGACCGCCGACCAGGAAGCTTTCCATCATTACGCCGGTGATGCCTTGTTCGCCGTGCGCCAGACGCTCAGCGATCTCTTCGATGACTTCGGCTTCGCGGTTTTCGTCTTTGCCGCAGTTGCCGTGGGCGGCATCGATGACGAGGCCATGCTGGCTCGGGCCGGACGCTTTGGAAACCTTGAGGTCTTCCAGAGCTTGACGCACGGATTCGGCATCGTAGTTCGGGCCGTGGCTGGAACCGCGCAGAACCAGATGGCAATCCGGGTTGCCTTTGGTTTCGGCGGAAATCACGCGACCGTCCAAGTTAATGGACAGGAAGTGATGCTCGAAGCCGGCCGCGAAGCAGGAATCGGCGGCGGCCTTGATGGAGCCGTCGGTGGAGTTCTTGAAGCCCACCGGCATGGACAGGCCGCTGGCCAGTTCGCGGTGGACTTGGGATTCGGTGTTACGCGCGCCGATGGCACCCCAGCTGATCGCGTCGCAGATGTACTGCGGGGTGATGGGGTCAAGCCATTCGGTGGCGGCGGGCAGGCCGAGGCTCAGCACGTCGGTGAGCACCTTGCGGGCCAGCCACATGCCCTTACGAATATTGAAGCGACCGTCCAGATCGGGGTCGTTGATGAGGCCTTTCCAGCCGATGGTGGTGCGTGGCTTCTCGAAGTACACGCGCATCACGATCACGAGTCGGTCTTCCAGCTCGCGCTTGACGGCAGCCAGCTTTTCTGCGTACTCGTGCGCGGCCTTCGGGTCGTGGATTGAGCAGGGGCCCACGATGACGAGCAGTCGGTCGTCGCGGCCGTTGAGCACATCGCGGATTTCCTGCCGCGAGTGGAGCACGAGCTCGCTCATCTCATCGGTGAGCGGCTGCTCCCTGAGGAAGGCACGCGGCGCGGGAATGGGGTCAAGCTGACGAATGTTGACATCGACGGTCTCGGGAAAGACGGCCTGCTCCCCCAAACGACGTTCATCCTCGGAACTATCCGGACCACGTAGTGCTGCCATTGCTCGACTCCTTTCCTTGTATACGTACCGTCGGTATGGCGCTATAGACGCAAAAGCCCAACTATAGCAGTCTGTTACGGGGACTGCTTGTTGGGCCGGCGGTTATGGACTTTGGGTGAACTCGCCTGCGTGGACTCGCCTGCGGCGATGCTGTGTTGTTGTGCGGCCTGCGACCGCGGCCTCTCCCCCCGTCAGCGGCTTCGCGCTGACAGAGGGAGAGACCCTAGCAGCCGGCAGGCTGCGAAAAAACACAGCATCGGCCGTCAGGCCGATTCCGGGAGGCTGGCGAAGTCAGGCCAAGGCGCCCATCGGGTCCCATGCGGGGAGCATGGTGGCTGGCTCTTCGAGGGCCTTCTGGTATTCCTCCGGCAACAGGGCCTTCGGGACGGCTACCTCGTAGACGTATTCGGTGAACCAGTCGTCGGACATGGTGAAGTAGCCCTTGTCGGCGATCTTGGTGCCCCAAGAGTTCTCCACTCGCCAGCGGCGGGTGGTGCCGTCGTCGGCCACGTCAACGCCGGCGAAAGCCATGGCGTGGTTCATGGCGGAGTCACCGAAGCGCACGCGGGCTTCCTTGTCCAAATCGAAGTCCACGTCGTACACGCGGCCGTACTCGAACAGGTCGGTGGCCCAAGCGCCGTTCTCACGGTCCATGAACGGGTGGCAGTCGGCACCGAACCATACCGGGATGCCCTGCTCAACGAGAATCTGCTTGACACAGTCCTTCATGAACTGGTTTGGCACGTTGAGGTACTCGGTGGCGTCGCCGCCAGCCACATTGCCGAGGTGCTCGATGCCGATCTTCTTGCCCTTGGCGTGCTCGGTGCGCGGATCATCCACCAGGCACACGTAGTCCTCAAGACCAGCCGGACCCACGTACTTCTTCCAGAACTCAACCGGCGTAATCTCGCCGTCGCGGTGGAATTCGCCATCCTTGTCGGTCCATTCCCAGTCGAAGGAGACCGGCGGCTCGCCCAGGTGGATGGTCAGGATACGGTGGCCAGCAGCAGTGGTCTCGGCAATGATCTGCTCGACCTTGGCGGTGTCGCCTTTGGCAGCGTACATGTGCGCCACGGCGGTGTGCAGCAGGTGACGAAGCTGGGTGTTCATCTCGCCGGTGTTCTTGGAGGATTCGGTCTCCGGGAACAGATCCTTGGGCACGGCACCGTACTTCTTGTACACGTTCATGGCCATGGTCCACTGGCCGCC
>JAIJJM010000523.1 GCA_022728415.1 Collinsella sp.
AGGGGGATGCTTATAGGTGGGCTTGTATGGTGTGTCTGAAGCCGCCGGTGTGGAGGAGGCTGCGGGTGACGTAGTTGTCGAGGTTGCGGAAGCCGAGGGCGATGCCGCGTAGGGTCTCGGGCCTGCCGTTGATGGCCTCGGTGGGACCGTTGGCGGTGCCGTGGGCGCGGTCGTCGGATCGATCGTCCCCGGTGCCGGCACCGTGGTCGGCGCATTTGTCGGAACGGCGATTGGCACTGGAGCCGGATGGCTGATAAGTAGCGGCTTAGACGCACTTTACGACAATCAGGTGCACAGAGGCGGTGGAGATGACCCGGGCAGTCATTTCAAGGATAATCTCGGGTTTTGGAAGTGGGGGTATCTGTTGGCGTTGTTCACTCGGTATGTGTTGGTGGGGCGTCTTGAGGACGGGGCGCAGGTGTTCTGGGACACGCTGGAGAAGACGCCGGTCAAGCGCAAGCTGGATTTCGGCGGCGATTCCGGCTGGGCGCGGGCTGGCGCGGCGGCCGGCGGCGCTGCCGCCGCGGCTGCGCCCGGCCTGATGGTCATGATCCACGGCATCGCCCGGCTGCTCACCCCGGACACGAAGACGCACCACACGCATACCGATGACGTGACGCTGCTGGCTTTTCTCAGACCGGTCACTATATCCCGCGACGCATGGAACACGTACGTGGCGGTCGCCGTGATGTGGCTGGCCGGACTCCTCCTGTACTGGGGTTTCTGCCGGCTCGTGTTCGGCCGGCCGAACACCTACGTCCCCGCCTCGCTGGAGGACTTGGCATTCGCCTCCTCCGTGCCCGCCACGAAGCTGCGCTACATGTTCGGCGGCCCCATCGTCGGCACGCTGTTCCTCATCGCGATATCGGGCTTCCCCATAGCGATGACATGGATGTTCTGGTCGAGCGCGCAATGGGTCGACACCGGCAGATCCACACCTGACTGGATTGGATGGTTGGCTTTCTTCTGGGCGTTCCTCGCCACATGCTCCCCGATTCTGTTGGCCTTGCGTTTCGTCGGACCGTGGGACTGGCGGGGACGTTTCAGCCCGCGCGCGGGCGCCGAACGCTGGAGCCGGCTGAAATGAGCACACTGCTGATGGGGGCCGGGATGGGCCTCATGGTCGCAATCTCGCTCGCATTCATCCTCGCGTTCAACATGTCCCGGCTCCGCTGGCTCATGGACCACGACATCCACCCGCTGCTCGAGGAGCACGGACTGCGCGAACCCGACGACGGGTTCACGTCCTCCGGCGCCAAGGAGCGCATGGCCGCGTTCCACTCGGACGTCGCGGAGGCGCTGGCAGCGCCGGAACGGGAACGCGAAGCGAGGGAACGGCGACGATTCACTGTGTTCGACCCGACGGTCGACAAGTTGCCGCTGCCGGCGGGCCCCTACCCGTTCGACCGTCCGACGGCGTCCTGGGCACGCGACATCTACGAGGAAGGCGATTGGGCGTACGCCGACGCATGGGTCAGGGGGCGGAGGAAGCCACGCGTGGTGCGCGAGCAACGCTACGACTCGTGGCGCAACGAAGTCCTCGCCCGCCACGGCCTGACCGACGCGCCATCCGCCACGCTCGAACACATCGAACACGCCGCTGCACGCATCCGCGCCCTCCACCACACCAGCCCAGCCGAAGCCTACAAACAAGCCTGCAAGGAAGCCACCGGCAACACGGTCAACGACGAAACCACCGGAGAAGGAAAAGAAAACGGCTCTTCCGGTTTTGGCGTGACCCGCAGCCTCCTCCACACCGGCGGCTTCAGACACACCATACAAGCCCACCTATAAGCATCCCCCTACACACCAAAACCGGAAGAGCCAATTATCTGCCGGTACCTTCCACCCGAGAGGAAGGTGTAGTCCTCCGGGTCCGGGCGATATCGCCGCAAGGCGAAGGATTTTCGTGTACCGTTCCGTGAAGACGGAGCGACAATGACCACGCGGTTGGTCTGAATCCTCGAGGGGTGGTCCTTAACAGGACCACCCCTTTTTCGATGGAGAGGGCCATGGCGCACTGGGAGAATCCCTCGAACAAGAACGCAAAAACCCTCAGAATCGGTATTATTCCAAGGGTTGTCTGTGGAGCTAGCCGGGTTCGAACCGGCGACCCTCTGCTTGCAAAGCAGATGCGCTACCAGCTGCGCTATAGCCCCGTGAGAAAAAAAGAGCGGCTCGCAGCCGCTTCATTTTTTCTGTGGGCCCGGGAGGACTTGAACCTCCGACCTCATCCTTATCAGGGATGCGCTCTAACCAGCTGAGCTACGGGCCCGATCCATACGCTTCAAAAGCGC
>JAIJJM010000524.1 GCA_022728415.1 Collinsella sp.
GAACATGTTCTCGAACATGGTCGAGGTGTCCATGAGCGCCTGCTCAGCGCAGGTGCCGCCGTCAATGGCGGCGTTGATGGCGTCGGTCATGCCCGGGTCCTGAGCCAGGACGATGTGTCCGCTCATGATCTCGGCCTCGGCCTCGCCCACCGTCTCCTTCATGTGGTCGGCCTGAGCCTGTGTCTTCTCGCAGAAGACCGAAAGAGCGGTCTGATAGCGCTCCTTCTCTGCTGCCGAATCAGCGACCTCGTGCGGTTCAAACGTCAAGTCGGGATCGACGGCAACCATGACGGTGCCGATACCGATGCCCTCGGATGCGTTGACTCCCTGATACATTCCCATTCCTCTCTCCGTGCCATGTGATAAAGCGTTTTGCCATATCCATGACAAAAGAGCGCAGCTACCTTGATACAGGTCACTGCGCCCCCAAGTATGAACTTAATTGTTCAACATGCGACCCGTTTGAGTTCTACTCGCCAAGACCGCTCTTGATGAGCTCGATGGCAGCAGCCAGAGCCTCGGCCTCGTCGGCGCCGTCGCACTTGACCTCAACCTCGGTGCCACAGGGGATACCAGCGGCCATGAGGGCCATCGGGGACTTGCCGTTGACCTCCTTCTCGGGGGTGACGACCGTCACGTCGCAGGTGTACTTGCCCATGGTGGAGGCGAAGAGGCCAGCCGGACGCATGTGAAGACCCTGCGGATTGACGAGAGTAGCCTTCTCAGAAACCATAATTGACTCCTTTTTTGTGTTTAACCCCTGTCATGCATGCGACAGGAGTCAGATTCACGACGTTGTTTATATTAACTCACATCAAACGGTTTTTCATTATGTTTCGCACGAATTGTTGGACAGATGTCGTTTCCGCAGCAATATCATGCGAACGGAATTCTAGCTGATTTTATGTGCGCCTGGTTAATCTAGTTGATGGCGTCTATCTATACCCTTTTGTAAGTTGCGGTGAAATAGGGACTGAATTCTGGGTTGAATCGTTTAAACAGTCCCTATTTCACCGCAACTTATGGGAGGGGTAGAAAAAGGCGGAGGCCCTGGAGAGGGGCTCCGCCTTTGTTACAGAGGGCGATTGAAACCGCTGTCTGTAGGGCTAGACCAGACGGGCGTTGATCGTCTTGGCGATCTCGGCGGCGTCGGTGGAACCCTTGACGGTGGCACGGAAGTCCTCGTCCATGAGCGCCTCGGCGACCTTGGACAGGATCTTGAGGTGCGTGGTGCCAGCCTGTGCACCCGGGATGAGCAAGGCGATGGCCACGTTGACGGGAGCGCCGTCCATGGTGTCCCAACCGGTCACGCCAGAGTCGTCCTTGACGACGATGACGGCGGCCTCGGTAATGGCGTCGGACTTGGCATGCGGGATGGCGAAGCCCTCCATCATGCCCGTGGTGCCCTCTGCCTCGCGGGCCAGGAAGGCGTTCATCACGGCGTCGGCGTCGCCGGCGATACCGGCTTTGACGGCCTGGTTGGATACAAAGCTCAGGGCCTCGTCACGAGAAGCGAAGTCCTCGGCGACAAAGACGTTCTCGACCTTCACGAAGTCAGCAGCCTCGGCCTTGGGGGCCTCGACAGCAGCGGCCTTGGGGGCCTCAACCGACTTGGCAGCGGGAGCAGCAGGAGCAGCCTTCTGATTCTTCTCGAAGTCGTACTTCTTGAAGGCCACGAACAGAATGCCACCGACCACGGCGCCGATGAGGATCGCGAGGACCCACAGCGGACCGTTCTCGACAACGGGCAGGACCAGGAAGCCACCGTGGGGCGCCGGATCGTGAACGTTGAACATGATGGTCAGGATCGAAGCGATAGAGGAACCGAGCATCATGATGGGCATGACGGGCCAGATGTTCTTGGTCATGAACGGAATGGCGCCCTCGGTGATGTGGGTGCAACCAAGAATGAGGTTGACGACACCGGCGTCATGATCCTCCTGGCTGAAGTACTTCTTGCCGACGACGACGGCGAAGGTGGTGATCAGCGGCGGAACGATGCAAGCGGCGGAGACGGCAGCCATGAAGTTGGTGCCGAAGTTGTAGGTGTCGGTGCCGACACCGGCGGCCAAGGCCTCGGTGAGCATAGCGGTACCGGTGACGTAAGCAGCCTTGTTGACCGGGCCACCCATGTCAAAGGCGCACATGCAGCCGATGGCAAGACCCAGGACAACGGCGCCAGAGGCGGACAGACCCTTGAGGAAGTCCATCATGGCGGTGTTGATGGCAGCCATGGGGCCGGAGATGCCGAGCATGACCAGACCGACGATGGCGGTCGAGAACAACGGGTACAGG
>JAIJJM010000525.1 GCA_022728415.1 Collinsella sp.
CGCCGGCGCAGCTGACGGTGGCAACGCCCTCTTCCTCGGAGTCAAGGTTAATCATGGTGCGGGCGCTAATCTGGGACTTGTCGAGCGTCTCGGCGCCGACCAGGCCAGTCTCCTCGTCGGTGGTGAATACGCACTCGAGGGCGGGATGAACGATCGAATCGTCATCAAGAACAGTGAGCATCAGAGCGACGGCAATGCCGTTGTCGGCGCCCAGGGTGGTACCGTTAGCGGTAAGGACGCCGTCCTTGACGACCAGATCGATACCGTCGGTCGTAAAGTCGTGCTCAACAGAGCCCAGCTTGTCGCACACCATGTCGATATGGCCCTGCAACATCACGGTCGGGGCATTCTCGGCGCCAGCAGAAGCGGGCTTGCGAATGATGACGTTGTAGACCTCGTCCTGATACACGTCGAGGTCGCGCTCCTTGGCAAACGCGACCAGGAAATCGCTGATGCCCTTCTCGTTGCCAGACCCACGGGGGATCGCGCTGATCTCCTCAAAGAAATGGAACAGCTGGGCGGGCTCGTAGCCGGTAATCTCGTAGTCCATGGTGCCTCCTTGGCGCAACTGGTTAGACAATAAGACATGCGCCTTGTATATTCCCAGACTTCGTTTGCATAAATCAGTCGAAAACGCCGAGCGCTCTCGCATCATCGGCTAACGGTGGGAAAACACCACTTTATTAAGATAAAGCAGGTTAGACGGGCCGTGCTGAGGAGACGTTGGACCCTTCAACCAACCTCAACGCTTGATCAACGTTTATGCATACGCCATTAGTATGTTTCATGAGATTTACTTTGAACGAAGGGGCCTTTTCAACAGAAAAAGGGCGCTCCTTTGGAACGCCCTCGTGGACACAAGGTTTTGTTACGCCCTACAGCGCGCCGGAGCCGGCTTGCATCATGCCACCGGGGCCCGAGGTCACGCCACTGCTCACAGGCGCGGCGTTTCCGGTGTGCGGTGCCGCCGGGGCGGTATCGCCACCGAGCGTACCTGCCGGACGCGGTGCCGGGATCTCGCCCGTGCCGTGGCTAAAGACAAACTTGCCATCGGCCACGTCGCACAAGACGGTATCGCCACAGCCCCACTCGCCGGCCAAAAGTTCCTCGGACAGCGGGTCCTCGATGAGCTTTTGGATCGCACGGCGTAAGGGACGCGCACCGTTGGTGAGGTCGGTGCCCTCGGCCACAATCTTGTCATAGGCCGCATCGGTGAGCTTGATGTTCATGCCGTTGGCAATCAAACGCTGACGCAGGTCGTCCACCAGCAGGTGCGCGATCTTGGTCAGGTTCTCGCCCGAGAGCTTCTGGAACACCACGATGTCGTCGATGCGGTTGAGCAGCTCGGGGCGGAACAGGCGCTTGAGCTCGCCCATCGCGCGACCGCGGATCTCACTCGAGGTGAGGCCCTGCTCGCCGGTGGTGCCAAAGCCAACGCTTGCATCCTGCGCAATCTCGCGGGCGCCCACGTTGGATGTCATGATGATCACGGTGTTGCGGAAGTCAACCGTCTTGCCCTGGCTATCGGTCAGACGACCCTCCTCCAGCACCTGCAGCAGGATGTTGAAGATGTCGGGGTGCGCCTTCTCGATCTCGTCGAACAGCACAACCGAGTACGGATGGCGACGAACGGCCTTGGTGAGCTGGCCGCCCTCGTCGTGACCGACGTAACCCGGAGGGCTACCGATGAGCTTGGAGACCTCGAACTCGCTACCGAACTCGGACATGTCGAAGCTGATGAGCGCATCCTTGCTGCCAAAGAGGTACTCGGCGAGCGTCTTGGCGAGCTCGGTCTTGCCCGTGCCGGTGGGACCCAGGAAGATAAAGCTGCCGCCGGGGCGACGCGGATCCTTGAGCGGCGAGCGGCTGCGGCGCACGGCCTTGGCAACCGCCTCGACAGCCTCATCCTGACCGATGATGCGCATCTTGAGCACGCTTTCGGTTTGCAGCAGGCGACGGCTCTCGCTCTCGGTAAGCGAGGACACCGGCACGCCCGAAGTCACGGACACGATGTCGGCAATCTGACTCACATCGATGGTGAGCGGGCTGGCGTCGAGCTCGGCGGTCCAGGCGGCCTTGGCCTCAGCGAGCTCAATCTCGGCAGCCTTCTGCTGCTCGGTGATCTCGGCGGCCTTGTTCATGTCGTCGCTCTCGGTGGCCTCCTGCGCGGCGGCCTTGAGCTCCTCTATGCGATGCTCGGCCTCGCGCACCGGCTCGGGCGCGCGATTCGCGGCGATACGAGCGCGGGCACCGGCCTCGTCGATCAAATCGATGGCCTTATC
>JAIJJM010000526.1 GCA_022728415.1 Collinsella sp.
GGATGCCGCCGGCTTCGATGATGCCGTCGAAATAGCCGGGCAGCATCCACAGGCTATTCAGTGTGTCGTCCCACAACGGGACCACGCCGATAAGCGGACGGGGTAGACGGACGGTGGTCATCGATACCTCCAGACACGGGCTTACTGATCAAGCAACTCAACGGATTACAGTCTCGAACCTGAACAATTGTAGCAGTGTGACGCGGGCGGTAGGGGGCTGCGGACGTGCCCGGCGACTCGACCCTGGTCGACGCGCTCGGCAAACGCACCGACCCCGACCTGACCGTGCCCGCCGACGGCGACGGAACCGTCACGGTCGGTCATCTCGTTTGTTCCAGGCGTCGCCCGTCGTAGAGACGCCGGAACGATGGCGGGGAGGAGCGTCAGCGGTCGTCGCGGCCATGACGGTCAGTGGTCGTCTTCCGTCTCTTTCGAGGCCCGCTGTGACACGGCTCCAATGCATGCGCCGTCGAACACCATGGTTCCGACGAGCGGCAGGCCGGTTATGTCGCCGAACGTCAACGCCCTGTCTCCGGCCTGCTCCATGATGGCCTCCCCGTGTGCTCCGCGAAGGATTTATGTGCTCGGCTGCCCCATTCCGTCGTTCGTTCCGTCACTGCCTCGTCCGCGCCATCCTCTGGTCAGCGGCTGCCGTTCGTGCATGTCGACGTCGCGTGAAGAATCCCAATACCGGCGCCATGACCAGCAGCGGCACTGTGGTCAGAGACGCCCACGGGACGGACACCGCGTCGCCGATCCACCCGCAGACGGGCGTGAGCACGGCGGTGAACGCCATGAGCACGAGCGATACCACGGAGAAGGCCGTGGAACGTACGGCATCGCTGATGGCGTCATGCAGCTGCGCGGAAGCGATGGCGACGACGAACATCTGTGCGCAGGAGAACAGGAAGAACGCCGCGATTTGGGCCGGTCGGGAAGGAAGGAACGCAAGGCCTGCGGCCGAAGCCACAATCACCACGACGGCGATGGCCTCGTCTGTGGCGCGTGGACGCAAGACGCCGATACGGGATGCGATGATCTGCGCCGCGTTCGTGAGCAGTAATCCCGCGAACAGCCACCAGACACCCGATTGCCCGACGCCCAGCAGCAACTGCCAGAACAGCAGCACGGAAAGGGTTCCCAGATTGAACAGCACGAGATGCCAGACCTCGGGACGGCGGAACAGCTCGGAGACCGAGGCGAGGATGCCGCACCGGCCTTCAAGGGAGGATTCCGCCGGACCGTCCGGCGTCGTCTCTTCCTCGTGATCCTTCCGGCCGTCGTGGCGTCCGGCCAGCAAAAGGACCAGCGGCGGTAGCGCCGCCGTATAGCAGACGAATGCGCCGAGCCAGATGAGATTCGGGGCGACGAGGAACAGCAGAGCGCCGGCCAGGCCTCCTGCGATCGTGGAGGCCCCGGTGATGAGGTAGAGCTGCGACATGAGCGTGCGCATGGTCAGCGACGGGTCACGCTCCCTGGAGCATTCGATGTATAGCGCTGAAGTGGCGCCGCTCTCGACGGCGGCGCCGACGCCGGTGGCCAGGTTCGCCGCGCAGACGACCGGGAAGCTGGCCGGCCAAACCAGCAGCATGAGGAATCCGGACAGGCGGAAAGCCGCGCCGACCATCAGGGTTTTCTCGCGAGACCAGCGGTCGAAAAGAACCGAGGTCGGCAGCTCGGCCAGCGTCGTGCTTACATCGAAGACGACGTTGACTAGCGCGATCATAAGAATCGTGAGCCCCGCGTCGCGGTAGGCGACCATGTAGTACACGGAGAAGCAGCCGCATCCCATGGCGATGAAGGCGTTGTACAACCTGGCAAGTGTGGACATGCATACACTTCCTTACATGAATAGTTGATTGATTATTTCATGAGTTGTTGGAATGTCTTCTCCGAAGACATATCCGAACATGCGCAGTCTGCTTTCAACGCATTTGGGGCATCCTTGGGTCCGACGAATGTCGTATCGCATTGCTGCCATATAGATGCCTACCTGAATCACGGAAATCATAGTCATGCTTTCATGAGATTGGGGGCAACGCCGCAAAGATTTTGAGCGCTGCCCCCAGGATTTCACTTCCGTCGGCGAGTTCACTGCATGGCGGGCGTCGGACGGGTGGCCGCGATCGGCGGGTAGGGCTTGGCCTGCATAATAGGCGTGGCGATGATACTGTTTGGCATGTTACTGCTTCTTTTCCCCGTTGTCTAATTGAAAGTGCAGCGCCCGTTAGATTGGAGATTGTCCGGATAGCCAAACGGAGGGGTGTTGCACCTTGGGCCAA
>JAIJJM010000527.1 GCA_022728415.1 Collinsella sp.
GGCAACATCGGCCATGGAGACCGGCCGCGAAGCCGTATCGTTGGAAGGGCGCCTTGCCACAAAATCACCTTCGATTCTGCACGAGAAACCAAATGCCCCTCCTCGACGAAAATGCAGGTCGCGCTGGGAGGGCTTGTTATCTTTCGGTAATGTTAACGTACTCCACTATACCCATCGGCGGTTATACGGTGACGACAACGCTCCCTGAATACCGTTCACGGCCCATTTTCGACCGATTGCAGGAATCCGAAGAAGTCCATGGCACTCGCGTATGAGTACGTTAACATAAGGGATAAGCACTTCGATACCATGGCGTTTGCGCTCCGTGCCGCGCAAGCGATGGCGTCGTACTCGAAAGGACGCTCATGATCAATACAACTCTGTTCGGCGCCGCCCCCGACGGCGCGCCGGTAACGGTATATGACCTTGTCTGCGCAGGCGCTCACGTGCGCGTCATGGACTATGGCGCGACGATCCTCGGCATCGAGGTTCCCGATGCCTTGGGCAACGTGGCAGACATCGTGCTTGGTTTCGACCATCTGGATGGCTACTTTGACAATCCGGCGTGCTACGGCGGAACCATCGGGCCTTCGGCCAACCGCACGGATAATGGGCAGGTCGAGATTGACGGCACGGTCTATCAGATGACCCGCAACGACGGTCCAAAAAAGACCAACAATCTTCACACCGACCTTGAACACGGCCTCCACAAGCGTGTGTGGGACGCCAATGTCGACGAGATCACCAACACGGTGAGCTTTACTTGCAAGCTGCGCGATGGCGAACTGGGGCTTCCGGGCAACCGCTGCTTTACCGTGACCTATTCCCTGCAAGCCGGTCCGACCGGTGCCGCCGAGCTCACCTGCACGCAACATTGCCTCACCGATGCCGACACGTTTGTCAACATGACCAATCACAGCTACTTCAATCTTGCCGGGCACGATTCCGGCACGATTCTGGACCAGGTTGCGATGATCGATGCCGAGGCGTTTCTCCCCCAGCGCGAGGATAACGTCTCTTCTGGCGAGGTTCGCCCGGTAGCGGGCACCCCGTTCGATTTCCGCGTACCCAAAAAACTCGGTCGTGACATCGATGCGAACGATGAACAACTCAAGATCGCACACGGTTTTGACCATTGCTTCTGCCTTGATGGCTTCGCCCCCGACGCCGGTCCACGTCACGCCCTGTGCCTTCAGGATTTGAGTTCGGGCCGTACACTCGACATCTTCGTCACTGCGCCCGGCGCGCACCTGTACACCGGCAACTGGCTCGACGATACAAACGCCAAAAACGGGGCCGACTACAAACCGCGCGACGGCGTTGCATTTGAGCCCGAGTTTTGGCCTGACAACAACCATCACGCAGATTGGGCACACCCTGTCTGCTCACCTGACCGCCCGTTTAGCTCGACAATCGTTTATCGATTCTCAACCGTCCGTTAACCCACTCTCTTCGAAGTGCGGGGGAGCGGCGATTTGACTCCCGTCTACTCCCCCGTATCTTTTAATTCCTTTTCACTTAACACGGCAACCCCAGCTCACGCGGGATCAACAAGAAAGGAAGACTCCATGACTACCCCCGACGAGAAGACACTTGCCACGCTCACCAAGCTGTTTGAGGAGGAGTTTGGCCCCATCGGCGACCGCCAGGTGCTCTACGTACACGCGCCCGGCCGTTCCGAGATCAGCGGCAATCACACCGATCACGAGGGCGGCCATGTTATCGCCGGCTCGCTCGATGTCGCCGTCGACGGCATCGCCGTGGCAACCGACACCAACAAGGTCCGTGTTGCCGACGAGGGCTATCCCACCTTCGAGATTACGCTCGACACGCTAGATGTTCAGGAGCCCGAAAAGGGCACGTCCGCGAGCCTCGTGCGCGGTATGGCCCACGAGATCGCAGCGCTGGGCGTTGAGCCCCATGGCTTCGACTTCGCCTTTACCTGCTCCGTCCCCTCGGGTGGCGGCCTTTCGAGCTCCGCTGCCGTCGAGGCCGCGTACGGTCGCGCCATGGAGACGCTTTGGGGCGCGCCCGCCATTGAGCCCGTCGCGCTCGCCCAGATGAGCCAGCGCACCGAGAACAACTATTACGGCAAGCCCTGCGGTCTGATGGACCAGGCCGCCGTGTGCCTGGGCGGCCTTGCCTACATGGACTTTGAGGACCAGGCGCAGCCTAAAACCCAGAAGCTCGAGCTCAACTTTGAGGATCACGGCTATGCACTCGTGCTTGTTAAGGTCGGTGCCGACCACGTGGCCGCCACCGACGACTACGCCGCCGTACCG
>JAIJJM010000528.1 GCA_022728415.1 Collinsella sp.
GCGCTGCGCCTCGCCGCCCGAAAGCGTCGTAGCGGGCTGGCCCAGGCTCACATAGCCCAGACCCACGTCATATAGGGTCTGCAGTTTGCGCTTAATCTGCGGGATATTCCCAAAGAAAGCCAATGCTTCGGTGACACTCATGTCGAGCACGTCCGAGATTGTCTTGCCGCGGTAGGTAACCTCGAGTGTCTCGCGGTTATAACGCTTGCCGCCACATACCTCACAGGGGACATAGATATCGGGAAGGAAGTGCATCTCGATCTTGATCTGACCATCGCCCTTGCACGCCTCGCAGCGACCGCCGCTTACGTTAAAGGAGAAACGTCCCGGTGAGTAGCCGCGTGCCTTCGACTCCGGCGTGCTTGCAAATAGCGCGCGCAGATCATCCCACAGGCCAATATAGGTTGCAGGGTTCGAACGCGGCGTGCGACCGATCGGTGACTGGTCGATATCGATTACCTTATCGATGCACTCGATGCCCTCAATCTTCTTGTACGGCCCCACGGGACGCGTCGAACGATGGATGGCATTCGTAAGCGCGGGCGCAATCGTATCGGTGACCAGGGAGCTCTTGCCCGATCCCGAAACACCGGTAACGACCGTGAGCGTACCGAATTCAATCTTGGCGGTAACGTTTTTGAGGTTATTAGCGCGGGCACCCGTGATCTTAAGACAGCCACGGCCGGGCTTGCGGCGCTTATCGGGCACGCGGATCATCCGCTTGCCGGTCAAATAGGCACCCGTCATGGAATCGGGGCACGCCATGATATCGGCGGGCGTTCCCGCGGCGACCACGTGTCCGCCGTTAACGCCCGCACCGGGACCCATATCGATCACGTAGTCGGCAGCGCGAATGGTATCTTCGTCGTGCTCGACGACGATAACGGTATTACCGATATCGCGCAAGCGCTCGAGCGTCCTGATCAGGCGCTCGTTATCGCGTTGGTGAAGGCCGATCGACGGCTCGTCCAGAATGTACAGAACGCCCATGAGGCCGGCGCCGATCTGCGTCGCCAGGCGAATACGCTGGGCCTCGCCGCCGGAAAGCGTCGCCGAGGCGCGATCGAGCGTCAGGTAGTCGAGTCCGACATCGACCAGAAAACGCAGGCGCTCCAGGATTTCCTTGACGATGCGCCCGCCGATAAACTGCTGACGCTCGGTAAGCTCCAGGTCCTCAAAAAACTCGAGCGACTCGCGACACGACAGGCAGCAGACATCGTAAATGGACTTGCCGCCCACGGTGACGGCAAGCATCTCGGGACGCAGGCGAGCACCGTGACAGCTCGAGCATGGCTCTTCGCGAATGTATTTCTCCAAGCGAGCCCTGGTGTTCTCGTTCGTCGTCTCGCTGTAGCGCTCGTACAGGATGTTGCGCACACCCGAGAACTTAGTGTCCCACTGGCTGCGACGCCCATCGAGCTTTTGATAGTCGACCGAAATCTTCGTGTCGCCCATGCCATCCAAAAACGCACGGCGAACCCGCGGGGGCAGGTCCTCCCATGGCGTATCGGCACTTACCTTAAAGTGTTTGCAGACCGCAGCAAAAATCTGCGGATAATAGTTGGAATTGCCGAACAGGCTGCCAAAGACTCCGTCGGCAATCGACTTTGAGGGGTCTTCAATCAGCGCCTCGGCATCGACCGTCTTTTTAAAGCCCAGGCCATCGCACTCGGGACATGCACCATAGGGCGCGTTGAACGAGAAATCGCGCGGCTGCAGGTCATCAATGGAATGTCCATGCTCCGGGCACGCCAGTGCCAGCGAATACTCCAGCAGCTCGCCCTCGGTTCCCTCGGGAGTGTCGCGGTCGGGCAGCATGTACACGTTCACGTTACCGTGCGCCAGCGCCGTCGCCTGCTCAACGGACTCGGCAATGCGACCCAGGGAGTTCTCTCGAATCACGATACGGTCGACCACGACCTCAATGTCGTGTTTGAACTTCTTGTCCAGGTCGATAGGGTCGTCAAGCGAACGCACCTCGCCGTCGACGCGCACGAGGCCCTCGGCGACCATCGCCTTGGCATGAGCGCCGGAGTCGGCCGCGCCGACAGCCTTGAGAAGGGCGTCGAGCGTGATGAGCTCGCCCTTGATCTGAAATTCCTGCTTCATAGAAATTCGGCGCGCAGTCCCCGGGACGGGAGAGGACGCGCCGTCCTCCTCTTCAAGTTCGGCCAGGCAGCCCGTCGGAGCGGTCCTCTTCCGAAGACAAGAACCGCCGACACTTCAACTTTCCTAACCTAAGTCAAATCCGAATGCCCCCACGACAGGCGCCGTAGTG
>JAIJJM010000529.1 GCA_022728415.1 Collinsella sp.
TGCTTGGCGCGGGTGCGGTGGTACTTCGCGCTCGTAGCAAGACGGAGTAGTTCGTCGCAATACGGGTGTTGATACTCGTGCCATAAGCGGGATTTAGGGGTTGCCCAATGGGTGCCCCCTTAAATCCCGTTTGTCTTGTCGCAAGACATATGCCGAGACCAGTGACTAAAATGCTTTAGTTATTTGACTAAAATTATTGATATCATAAGAGTTAGCGCACGGTTGATGCATATGGCCCAATGCGGGGGTGCCGTCAACCGTATCGCAATAGTCGCAATGCGGTCGTAAAAAGGAGTGTTCATGAGATCTGCTCGCGAGGCATCGTCATCGTCTGACGGCACGCAGCGTGTGAGCCTGAAAGACATCGC
This sequence comes from Collinsella sp., assembly GCA_022728415.1. The sequence goes on from JAIJJM010000529.1 coordinate 369, forward strand.
AGATGAATTGGGCATCTCGCAGACCGCGGTATCCTTCGCCATCAATGATCGGCCCGGCGTTTCCGCGGAAACCAAACGTCGGGTCAAAGAGGCTGCAGCCAGGCTCGGCTGGACGCCGGTCTACGCCGCACAAGCACTGGGATCCTCGAAGACCATGACCATAGGCTTTGCCCCCGCACGATCCACGCAGGGGCTCACGGATGAAAGCTTCATGCTGCACTTCATGGCGGGTGTGCACGCCTCGCTCAGCCCCAAAGGCTATGGTTTGCTGTACCGCCCATGCCGATTCCTGAACGAGGAGATGAGCGTATACAAGGATTGGGCGTCGCGCAAGCGCGTGGATGGCGTTATCCTCGTCGATTTGCGAGCCGATGATCCACGCCCGGAATTGTTGAAGAATCTGGGTGTGCGCGCAGTGCTTGCCGGAGGACCCGACCCGAACAATTACGTGCCGTCACTGTCCATCGATGATTCACGCACGATGGGAACCGTGCTCGAACATTTGTCGTCATTGGGACACCGCCGAATCGCCTATCTTTCCGGCGATCCGAACCTGGATTATTCACAGGGGCGTGTCGCGGCGTTCCGCGCATTTGCCAAACGGCGAAAGCTGGAATCCATCAACATCGAATTCACCGATTTTGTTGCGGAACAGGCCGCGATGCTCACGTTGGAGATGCTGCATTCACCGAAGCCGCCTACCGCGTTCATCTATGAAACGGAGATCCTCGCCGCGGCCAGTCTTCACGCCATGGCCGAAGATTATTCCGCTCGGCAGATGGAGGCGGGGGAGGGCCATGCGGAAGTCTATCCGAATGGGCTGCCCGCCATTGTCAGTTTTGAAGACAGTTTCATTTGTGAGGCGGCGTATCCGTCAATTACCGCCGCGCATCGTGATGCCAGCGAATACGGTGCCAAAGTGGCCAAACTGCTGCTCAAAGTGCTTGCCGGAGAGCAGGTGAGCGGCAACCGGCGAATCCTCACCCCGAAACTGGTGATTCGGGACAGCACCGCCAAGCCCATGGATACCATGGCGTAGAACGGTCATTGCATCGGCTTGCAGACAATGACATGCGACCAGTACGGCGTTGGCCCCCGTATTCCACGGGGGCCAACGCCGTTGAGAAAGAGGAAGAAAAAAAGGATATAGAGGCTTAGATGCTGTCGATTATTCAGCGTTCTTCACGGCCGTCGCAATGGACACGGCCGGGTCCAAGAACGGAATCAGCGTGGACTGGAAGGCGTGGTACAGGTCGGACTTGCCCGGCCAGACCGTGCCGATCACGTGGTTGTTCTTGTCAAGCTGATGGAACCAGGAACCGCCCTCGTGGTCGATGACATGCTCATCGACATACTGGGCGAATGTGGCGTACCAGTTGGCGTACATCTCCTCGCCGGTGGCCGCATACAGCGTGGCGGAAGTGTTCAACGATTCGGCCAGCGTCCAATGCATGCGATCGGTGACCACGGGCTTGCCGTTCCAGTCGGTCGTGTAGGCGAGTCCCACGGTGCCGTCGGCGTTCCATGCGTCGGCCACGGCACGCGCGAACAGATGCTCGGCGGCGTCGACGTACGGCTGTGCGCCGTCAAGGTTGGCGAAGGAGCTTAACGCCCACTGCGTGATCAAGCGGGCCCATTCGATGCCGTGACCCGGCGTGGCGCCGTACGGCTTGAACTGATCATCCTTCTTGTCGACGTTGCATTCGAGGTCCAGCGACCAATCGGACTTGAAATGTTCGGGGATGCGCCACTCGTTGTGCTTCGCCCAGCCGATCACATGATCGATGATGTGTCCGGCGCGTACTCGATAGGCGTTGTCTCCTGTGGCATCCGTCACGGCCAGGAACGCCTCGGTGGTGTGCATGTTGGCGTTGAGACCACGGTACGGGTCGAGCTCGGTGAATTCGGT
>JAIJJM010000530.1 GCA_022728415.1 Collinsella sp.
GGCCATCAACGACGCCGCACGCGTTCTGGACTACCCGGTCTACATGGGCCAGCGCCTGTCCAAGATGGTCTCGAGCGACCCCAAGGTCAAGCTCAAGCAGGTGCTCGACAAGCAACCCGGCAAAGAGGATCTGTTTAACCCCGACTTTGCCGAGGCCTATAAAAAGGACGACGACGCCCGCCGCATCATCGACACGGCGCTCTCGATCGAGGGCCTCACCCGTGGCGAGGGTGTGCACGCGTGCGCCGTTCTGATCTGCCGTGACCCCGTCAACGAGCACGTGCCCACCAAGCTCGACACCAAGGGCGGCGTCGAGATTACCCAGTACGAGGGCCATACCGTCGCCGACATGGGCCTGCTCAAGATGGACTTTTTGGGCCTGCGCACGCTGACGGTTATCTCCAAGGCCAAGGCGAACATCAAAAAGAACTTCGGTATCGACATCAAAGAGGAAGAGATCCCCTTTGACGACCCCGAGATCTTTAAGCTCATGGGCTCCGGCCACACCGCCGGCGTCTTCCAGGTCGAGTCCGCCGGCATGACGGCCACGATCAAGAACATGAAGCCCACCGAGTACAAGCACGTCGTGGCATTGATCGCCCTGTACCGCCCGGGCCCGCTCGGCGCCGGCATGGTCTCGTCCTACATCAACCGTATGAACGGCAAGGAGCCGGCCGTCTCCTACGACGACCGCCTGGACGACATCCTGGGCGAAACCTACGGCACTATGGTCTACCAGGAGCAGGTTATGCTCATCTCCGTCGAGATGTGCGGCTTCTCCAAGGGCGAATCGGACTCGCGTATCCGTAAGCCCGTGGCTAAGAAAAAGATCAAACTGCTCACGTCGACGGTGCTCCACTGGGAGGATGGCTCGGACGAGACCACCTACGACCACTGGATGAACGGCGCTATCAAGAACAACTACACGCGCGAGGTCGCCCAGAAGATCTGGGACGATGTTCTTGAGTTCGCGTCCTACGCCTTTAACAAGTCGCACTCCGCCGGCTACGCCATTCTGGTTATGCAGACGGCATGGCTCAAGGCGCACTATCCACACGAGTACATGGCGGCCGTCCTGACGTCCTATACGGGCAAGACCGACAAGATCGTTCATTACGTCTCGGCGTGCCGTCACGACGGCATCCCCGTGCTGTCGCCAGATGTCAACGAGTCCGGTACCGAGTTCACGGCTACCAAGGAAGGCGTGCGCTTTGGTCTGGCCGGCATCCGCGGCGTGGGCACTGGCGTGGCGCAGACGATTATCGCCGAGCGCGAGGCGGGCGGCCCGTTTAAGACGCTGCACGACTTTGTCGAGCGCGTGGACTCAAGCCAGGCCAACCGCCGCGTGATCGAATCGCTGATCAAGGCAGGCGCCTTCGACTCCACGGGCTATCCGCGCCGCCAGATGATGCACTTTGTGGACAAGAACAACCCCGAGAACATCATCGACGCCGCAGTAAAGCGCCAGAAGGACCGTGCGAGCGGCCAGACCTCGTTCTTCGATATGTTTGGCGACGTTGAGGGCTCGGGCTTTGAGGTGAGCGTACCCGATCCGGATGGCCAAGAGTGGGACCGCCACCTTAAGCTGAGCCAGGAGAAGGAGGTTCTGGGCATCTATGTCTCGGACCACCCGCTGCGCCCGTTTGAGTATGCACTAGCCAAGGCGCGCGACTTCTCGTTCTCGCAGATCGACACCGGCTACGAGGTTCAGAATCCTACGGGCGGTACCATCAACCAGGAGATTCCCGAGGGTAAGGCGCTGTGGTGGGCCGGCATGGTCTCGAGCGTGTCCAAGCGCGTGACCAAAAACGGCGACCCCATGGGCATCGTGCAGCTCGAGGACATGGAAGGCGAGGCCACCGTCGTCGTGTTCCCCAAGACCTATAAAGATGCCGAGGGGTACCTGTACGGCGAGGTCGATCCCGAGACCGGCGTGCAGCTGTCCGACGCGTTTGTGCGCATTAAGGGCAAACTCGAGCGCTCGGACCGCGGCGACCAGATCATCGCGCAGGAGATCGTGCCGCTCGAGCTCAACGAGGAGAACAACAAGCCCAAGGTGTTTGAGGTCATGGTGCCCAACAGCCGCTTTAGCCAAGGCAATATGGCGCGCCTGGCCACGGTGCTCACCACCAACCCGGGCGGCGACCGCGTGGAGATCTTTATCGAGCAGGTGGACGGGCGCGTGCTGCGTGCCGAGGTACCTGCCAAGGTCAACGCGCGCTCGATTCCGCTGCTGGCCGAGGCCAAGGCCATCGTGGGTAACCAGGGCAGAGTGA
>JAIJJM010000531.1 GCA_022728415.1 Collinsella sp.
CTGAAGGCCATCACCCGTTCAGAAAGCTATCTGTGTGCCATGAAAGCCGGTGCCTGCCGGTATGACACGGAAGGGTATGTGACGGAGCATATTTCTCAGAAGGAGGAAGCGTATGCGGCAGCGCGTCTGGATAAAATCCGCCGCCAGAACCGGATAAAGGCAGAACTTCAGGCCGTTCTTGATGAGAAATAAAAAAAAGCCTCCGCATGGGGGCGGAGGCCGAAGGATTCATCCCGGGCGCATTCTGGTGTGAATCAGTATATTTGTTTATGCCTCATCATGTACAGAATCTGTGTCCACGTCCAGCGAACACCCGGGAAAGGTAGCACAGCATATTACGGTTGATAACCCCTCTGATGTAATGTTTTGTCATGAAAGTTTTACAAAAAGCATATGGAGATAATAACTATTATGGAGAAGATAAACAGAGAAAAAGGCCCATTTATGTGACATATCACTGACATTGAATGCTGTATATCTACGCTGAGATGCTACCACCGGTTAATACCGGGAGGTTGTGGGAAAGAAGAATAACATGCAGTAATTACATAGTTAATACCAGATGATGCGGGATGTTATTTGTGGTTCTTTACCTGATTATTAAATGTGCTAATCAGAAAGAGGAAGTGGTGACCAGGAAATCAGAGAAGCAACAGGTGATTGCATTTATCGATTACGAGAACTGCAGTAATCTGACAGAAGTTGCCTTAAATATATATACGGAGTTAATTATATTTGCCGGCGCGAAACAGAATAATGTGGCACTGCCAGTAAACGCTTTCCATGAAGCAGTAAGAGTCACACTCCGGCATGTCAGAGAAGTCTCCCGGAACAATGTTGATTTTCATCTTGTACTGGAGCTGGGGCAGTGTGTATGCCACTACGGGCCGGAGAAGGAATACCATATTGTTTCTGCCGACAAGGGATATGACGGTATTGTCCGGACACTGCAGGCGCGCGGGATTTGCTGCCGTCGTGTCTCCCCGGATAAGGTGTCATCAGTAAAGATGGCTGTACCCGACATGGATATCGTTATCCGGTGGGCAAACAAAATTCAACAGGCAGCGCGGAAGGTTCGTAATATGCCGGTAACAGAAGGGGCATTTAATAATTATTTAAAATCACAGATGCGTGGTGAATGGCGTGATGTCCTGACCAATGATATCCGGGATGAACTGGTTCATCGCGGGATAATGAAAATTCAGGGGAATAAAATCATCTGGTAATACAGGCAGCAGAAAATAGAATGATATTTTTTATAAAAACAGAAAGGTCGAAAATCAATAATGGCATTTATTTCCATGATAAGACAGAAAGCGCCGTACAGATACGCAAGCAAGACCCGGTTATCGATAAGGCGAACAGACTCAGGCTCTGCCGGGTGTTATGTGACAGTTGCCGTTCGGGGGAATCAGGAATTTATTATTGCGGAACTTGATTCAGAAATCCGGAAAATCAGACTGAAACTGACGGACTCGTATGAAGAAGGGGTAAAGTTGTCTTCAGGTACGTTTACGCTTCCGGCAAGATTCTGCAGGGAAATACTGCCGGATGACGTCCGGAGTATTACCATTCTTCTGGAAAAAAGCGGCGATGACTGGTGGTATGGGAGCTACTGATACGGGGCAAAACCCCGTGCAAATGTAATACTGACGCCTTCGCGTTGCTCAGTTGTCCAACCCCGGAAGCGGGGAAAAGCAAGTTTTCCCCGCTTCCGGGGTTTCTGCAATAAAAACCGGGGGCATGGAGGTCGTCGTAACCAGACAGGAATATGGTATTATCGCTGCGGGTGTCTGAGCCTTTCTGGTTCAGGCAAGACGCAGGTACCAGAAATGCGAAGACCCCACTTGTTAATCCATTAACTCGTGAGGCCTGCATGAAGTATCTCAACACTACTGATTGTAGCCTCTTCCTTGCAGAGAGGTCAAAGTTTATGACGAAATATACCCTTATTGGGTTGCTCGCCGTGTGCGCCACGGTGTTGTGTTTTTCACTGATATTCAGGGAACGGTTATGTGAACTGAATATTCACAGGGGAAATACAGTGGTGCAGATAACTCTGGCCTACGAAGCACGGAAGTAAGCTGCCGGGCGGGGACGGAAGTCCCCGCTTTCCGGAAGTGTGAGGTATTTCAGGGGCCGACACCCGAAATGTCAGAAACAGCCGGTCCCGCCCGGGGCCGGCATCCTGGTTAAGGCATTTCCTGCTTTTCAGTCATTTCATTATCAAAATCACATTAAACGGTCGTAATCAGACATGATTTGTGCGCCAACAC
>JAIJJM010000532.1 GCA_022728415.1 Collinsella sp.
TGCTGTTTACGGGGTTTTTTACTGGTTGATACTGTTTTTGTCATGTGAGTCACCTCTGACTGAGAGTTTACTCACTTAGCCGCGTGTCCACTATTGCTGTGTAAGATCACTGTCACCCTGGAAAGTTGATCTGAGCTCTCAGTAAGTATCAATACAGTCCTCGCGAGCCGCTTACGAATGAGTATGCCGGAAGATCTCTAAATGTGAATGGTTCTATTATGTGGGATACTTACAAAGGCCTCTTACACATATCTGATTGAGGTTTTTTATTATCGAATTTTGTGTAAAATTCATTTCCTATACATAAATGTAAAAATAACATCACCCATTAGCTCAAAAAGTGTCCATTGAAAAAGAGATGATTTAGATAAAAAAATGCACTTTGTATGCATTAATATTTTAACCATGAATTAATTTATACTAAAATGATTATTCTTCTTGCCTTGGAGATAAATTATGCTAAAGGAAATAAATGACAATAAACTAACAACAAACTTTATAAGAATAAAAAGAATAACTCTAAATGCTTTTACAATAATGCACACTGATAATTGTTTCATCACACTCAAAAATGAAAGAGATTGTATTACCTGTACTAAAGACAATTTTCTCTTTCTAGAAAAAAATATGACATTTTCATGTGAGATCGTCAAAGTTAACGAAAAACTACCGCCATTTAGTATTGTGAGTTTCGATAGAAAATCGCAAATACTACTGAAAGATATTTTGAAAGAAATATATCCACTCTTTATGGGGGGCTGTGATATTCAGAGAGAAAAAATAATTACGGAAAACTCCATTGCACCTCAGTACCAGCTATTTGAGCTTATTACAAGAACAAATGACTTAAAACTAAAAGTTATTAAATCGGCCTATCTTATAGCGACAATGAAAAATCATGCAAAGATAATAAGCTCTTTATATGCGTCATGTGGAATAACCTTTACCGATAAGGTAAAAAATGAGTTAAGAAAAGATCTATCAAAGAATTGGAAGATAAGTATGATTGCAGATAAATTCAATATATCTGAAGTATCAGTAAGAAAGCGCCTGAGTTCAGAAAAAACATCTTTCAGTCAGTTATTACTTCAGGCCAGAATGGATAGAGCCCTTCAATTAATCCTGGATAATGAATTACCGCTCTCCTCCGTTTCAGAAAGTATAGGAATATCTAGCATGCCATATTTCATTAGAGTATTCAAATATTTTTTTGGAATAACACCAAAACAATTCTCAATTTATTTCAGAGAATAAACTATCAGTATCACTTCGTCCTAGTATAACCATACTAACCTATTGACGGCTTTGTTGAATAAATCAGATTTCGGATGAGTCTCTCTGCATCCGGTTTGGCTTTCAGGCAATTCGCACGCTTCTGACATACCCGTCTTCGTCATTTTGTTCAGGGCGTGCTCCATAGCCAGTGCCTCTGCAACCTGGCCATCGTAGTCACGCAATGTCAGTAAAACACTGAACAGCTGTTTTATCCTGTACATAGCCGTCCGCTATTGAGTGCCAGTTGTAATCTGTTGTCTATTTCCACCGGGCATTGCTCCCGCTCAGTCGCTGGCTCGCAACAGCACGATTGGGGGGCTACGTATTCAGCGGACCGGTAATCTGCTCCTTTTCACAGAGGGATAAGAGCACAGATTTTCTTACTACGTAATCCTTCATTACATAAACTGGGGGGGGGGCGTAAGCGCCGTCAGCAGCGGCTACCTGATATTCCGGTGGAGCTGTCGGATTAACCTGGGGAATACCTCTGAGTCAGTCACGTTGTTTAGCTACAGGTCTGCGCGGATGATTTCATGTGTGTTGCTGTCAACTACCAGATGGCGCTTCGACCAAGTATGACGCCGTTCTTTGCCATATTTTTGACTTTCCACTCACCTTCACCGAAACTTTCAGCTCGGTGGAATCAATCACCAGATGTGCAATTCCTCCCAGGTGCACGTTTTGAAACTGACATTAACTGACTTTGCCCGCTTACTGATACAGGTGTAATCCGGGCAGCAAAAAGAACGTTCATCAGAGCAAAAATGGAATCAATAACCCACTGCACAGCCCGCCGGAATACGCGTTTAATTACCAGAACGGTGGTAATGGCGAGATCAGAATAGTGCTGGGGGCATGATGAAGGCGTTTCTGGCTCATGCTAGGTCCATCAGTCTGTCCCGTAATGCATTTATGAACGGGAATATCAGGGCCGTTAACCAGAGCACTGTTATTATCGGCGGAGATACAGTCTTTACTGATAAAAATG
>JAIJJM010000533.1 GCA_022728415.1 Collinsella sp.
GGGCGTCAATCTCCAAGTCGGGCTGAGCCTCCTCGATAGCGTCGACGATCTCCTGGAAGGCCTCGTCGGACAGCTCCTCGCCGGCCAGAATCGTCAACGTATCGCCTTCCTCTTCCTCCTGTATGCGGTTGATGCAGTCGAGCGTGACCTGCTTCACGTCGGATCCGACCACATCGATGGAGCCGGCGATGATGCCCATGACATCACCGGAGTGAATCGGCGAGCCGTCAGAGGCGCTGGAATCGCGCACGGCACGGGTGACCTCGCCATCGCGAACCTCGCTGATGGCGTCGACCATAGCGGCAACAGCATCCTCGAGCTCGGAATCGGGCAGAACCGCGAACAGCGCGGAGAACGCCTGCGGGACGGTCTTGGTGGGAATGACGGCGACCTTCTTGTCGGTGCAAGCGGAGGCAGCAGCTTCGGCAGCCATGCGGATGTTACCATTGTTGGGCAGGATAATGACCGAGGTCGCGTTGACCTGGTCCACCGCGCTCAGCAGGTCGGCAGTCGAGGGGTTCATGGTCTGGCCACCCGACACGACCACGTCGACGCCGAGGGACTTGAGGATGTCGGCCTCGCCGGAACCGGCGGCAACGGCGACAAAACCCAGCGTCTTGGCGGGCTCGGCGGCCTTTTCCTGGTCCTCGTGAATCTTGGCGGTACGATCGTGGGCCTCCATCTCCATGTTGTGGATAAAGACCTCGTAGATCTGACCGAGCTGCAGCATATGCTCAAGCACCAGGTTGGGGGTGTTGGAGTGCACGTGGATCTTGTAGTCGGGGTAGGCGCCCACGAGCAGCTCGCAGTCGCCCATGGAGCCCAGGAACTTAAGGCACTCGTCCTCGTCAAATGGGGCATCGGCCTTAAAGAGGAACTCGTTGCAGTAGCGGAACTCCGAGCCCTCCCAATCGTCATTGGCCTCGATCTCAACACGGCCAAGAGCGGCATCACGGGCAGAGCCGGCGGAGTCAAACGTAGCGGAGAAATCCTCGACCACGGTGCTGCGACCAAGAGCGGCAGCCACAAAGTTCTCGAGGAAAATGGCAAATCCAAAGGCGCCGGAGTCGACCACGCCGTTCTCCTTGAGGACGGGCAGCAGGTCGGGCGTGCGGGCGACGGACTGGTACGCCTCGACGACGATAGCATCGAGCGCATCCTCGGCCGAGAACTTCTTCTTCTCGCACTCATCGGCCTTGGTCGAGACATCGCGCAGGACCGTGAGGATCGTGCCCTCGATGGGCTTGCGAACAGCCTGGAAGGCAACCTTGACGGCACGACGGAAGGCGAAGGCAATGTTGGCGGACGTAATAGGCTCGTCGGCAGAGACAAGGCCCTCGGCCACGCCGCGCAGGATCTGCGAGGTGATGACGCCGGAGTTGCCGCGAGCACCCATCAGGGAGCCGTGGGTGATGGCGCCGGCGATGGCTTCCATGTCGGCGTCGGCAGGAAGAGCAGAAAGCTCCTTGGTCACCGAGGCAAGCGTGAGCGACATGTTGGTACCGGTGTCGCCGTCGGGTACGGGGAAGACGTTGAGCTTGTTGATCTCCTCGGCCTTGTCGGAAACGGCAGCCGCAGCGATCGGAAAACAGGTGCGAATGGTCTTTGCAATCATGAGTGGTGAAATCTCCGTATTCGGATGCTAGTTCAGACGGCTCTTGAGCGCGTCGATGTGAATGCCGATCTTAAGGCTGGCGGGATCGATCTGGGCGATCTCCTGCAGGGTGAAGGCAACGGAGCTCGAAAGATTGTGGCAGACGGACTTCATGTTGACGCCGTTCTCGAGCACGACGTGAAGATCGACCGTGAGGCCGTTCTCGTCGGCGGAGACAAGCACGCCCTTGCGGAGGCGCTGACCGGCAAGCAGGCGCACGCTCCCGGCGCCCTGGAGCTGTTCGGCCATACCGACGACGCCATAGCACGTCATCGCGGCATAACCGGCAATATCGGCAATAACGTCATTCGAGACGCTCAGGCTGCCGTTAATGGTCTCAGACACAAGAATCTCCTTATCTGGTGCTCGCGGCACCATGTCGTGGGAGCAATCACTGCAATATTTTACAACGAGCGCGCCATGTTGAGGTGGTGGGCCTCGGGATTACATCCTCGACACGAAATGTTGATACGGTAACGTTCGCCACAGGCGATCGAGGCATGAAAAAACCCGCCGTATAAACGACGGGTTTTACAACCTGGCTCCCCGGGTAGGACTCGAACCTACAACAGCGCGGTTAACAGCCGCGTGCTCTACCATTGAGC
>JAIJJM010000534.1 GCA_022728415.1 Collinsella sp.
CGAGCAGGTGTTCATCCGCGAACGCGACTGGCGGCCGGAGTTCGATGAATGGGATGCCGCGTCCGTGCATCTGCTGGTGTTCGATTCGGATAATGATGCGCCCAATCGCCCTGGCTCGTCCGCGCAATTGGCCTCACGCAGCCAGCCCATTCAGCCCAGCCAGAATCACCCCGTAGCGACCTGTCGGTTCTACGCGGACCCCGATCATCCCGACCAGCCCGGGCGATACATCATCGCGCGCCTGGCGGTACTGCCCGAGGCACAAGGCCGGCATATCGGCTCGCGGCTGCTGGCTGACGCCGAACGCCGCATCGCGCAAGCCGGCGGAACCATGGCCGCCGTGCACTCGGAGAACGACCACTACAAGTTCTATGAGCAGTGCGGCTATCGACTCACCGATGAAGTCTATGAAGGCGGCCGTCACGGCTGGCTGATCAAGGACTTGATTCTTGGCTCCGAGAATTAAGGGCCGCTGTCTGTCCCGCGCCGTGTTCAAATCACTGCAATACAGCGAGTTCGAAGCATCCTGTATGAATTGCTGGACGACTACAGCGCACAGACAATCAGATAAATCGCCACGACGTGGCAGGCATACCCGATGACCGTGCCCAAGTGAAACACCTCGTGAAACTCGAACCAGCCGGGGACGGGGTTCGGCTTGCGCAGCGCGAAGCATACAGCGCCGGCGATGTACGCGGCGCCTCCGCACGCGATGAGCACGGTCGGCGCCGGGCCTACTGCGGGAGCCGTCCAGAGCTGCGGAATAAGCGTTACCGGGGCCAGTCCCAACACGACGTATACGGTGGTGAACACCCAGTTCGGCGTCCGCAGCCAGACGATATGCAGTATCGTGCCAATCGCCGCGGTCGTCCAGATTACCGTGAGATATGGCCGGCGAATCGCCGGGCTGAGCGCGAACAGCACGGGTGTGTTGGTGCCGGCGATGATGAGGAAGATGTTCGAATAATCGATGCCGCACAGCACGCGAGTCACCTTCGCGCTGCGCCATGGCACGACGTGCAGCAGCGCGCTGTTGCCGAACAGCAGCATGGCCGAGGCGCCGTACACCGCGCAGGCCGCTTTGACCGAGCCGGCCGGCGCGATGCAGATGAGTACGATGGACGCCGCGATGCACAGCGGCAGGGTGGCGAGGTGCAGCCATCCGCGCAGGCGCGGCTTGCGATTGCCGAATGCGTCCACGGGGACGATTTGGCGTTTGATCGCCTTCAGCGCGGCCTTGGCTTGGCGATAGCGCGATTGCGCGGCCCTGTACTGAGCCGATGCGTGGTCCAGTGCGGTGGGGCTGGTGCTTGCGCTGGATTTTTGACTCGCGGTTGTGGAAGGCGCAACTGTTGCGGCGGAAGCCATGTTTCGTCCAGATGGCGTGCTGATGGAAACGCTCATACTGATCACCTCGCTATGGCCGGCGACGCTCTCCCGGCCACTAACTTACGCTACCGTAACCTAGTATAGGCCCGCGCAATAATCAAGGTTGATTTCGTAATGCTTACAGTTCTTCCGTGGTGCGGTATTCGGTGGTGCGGTTGCGGAATACATCGTCGAGTCTGTGAACTCGTATTATGCGTGTCTGCTGGGTCCGACTTGTGTCGGTTCCTGATTTCGGATTGCTGCGAATGATGCTCCCAACGCCGCCCCGCCAGTTGCCGGATTCGTACGGCTCGGCCGTTCGGCCGAGCTGGTCGTCGGTGACTCCAGATACTTCGTTGGTTTCGTCTCGGTTCATGATGTTATGTAATGCTAGTTTATGGCGGATGGAAAGTTGAGGAAAGTTAAATCTGCTTCATGGGCTTCTCTCTGATCTGTATTTGTCCCGGTTCATATGTCAATCGTTTGACTTGTCGACCGGGGCAGAATCCGCTGTCCCGGTCGGCGATTTCGGCTTGTTTTCGTGAACCGGGACACTCCGGTTTCCTCAACTCATATCGTCTGGCAGACGGAATCGGCGGAATAAGGCCGATTCTGGAATTGGCACGTTGTCCCGGTTTTCGCATAAATCGATTGACATTTATACCGGGGCAACAAAAATTGTCCCGGTTTGCAAAGATCGCCCGAAATCGCGAACCGGGACAGCGGATTCTGGCCTGGCTTGAACGTCAAACGATTGATGCAGGTACCGGGACATTTTCCGCCACGAAAGTTGGGCCATAAGTCTCAAGTCCTAAAGCCCCCCCTGAAAAACGGCGCTTGCCCGGACAAAGCAAAAGAGCCGGAACCTTTCGGTTCCAGCCCTTTA
>JAIJJM010000535.1 GCA_022728415.1 Collinsella sp.
CGATACGCCGAACACCATGAACACGTCGGACATCAGCCATGTGGCCAGTAGTCCGCCCGCGCCGGCGAGCACGGCGGCGGCCAGCGCGGCGGCCAGCGGATGCAAGTGACGACGTTGCGGCGTACGCAGGCCATGGGAAATAAACGTCTCTTCCGTCGAAGCTGCGGATGACGCCGTAGCAGCCGCGTTCGTAGGCTGGTTGGCCGGCTGGTTATCTGGGTCGACGGGCGATTGGGCCGACGATTCGCCGTCCGGCGCCAGGCCGTCTGCTGCCGGGCCGCGCTTCTTGCTCAATGCCAGCCCAACAATCAGTATGATTGCCGCGATCGCGGTCAGTCCGAACACGGTCCACGGCACGATTCCGCGGACCAGCGACAATTCCATGAACGTCTTCCAAACGGAGTTCTTCATCCTTCGTCCCCGCGCTCCAGGCTCCTCGTCTTGTAAGCTCACGCAATACTAGCGCGCGATTCATAGAGCGTCACCCAATTTCACAAAAATTGTCGCGAGTTCTCATGGTTTCCCCAGACTCCGTTCAGCTCCTGTTCACATCCGGCCTGGACGTCCGCAGCTCAAGGCCAGTGTCGGCGCTGGATTAGCGGTGCGCAGGCTTGTCCCAGCTTTAGCCGGAAGCAGGGAATATGTTGGTGGATATGACTCACGCAAACGAACAACGTCCAGCAGCGACCGGCAATGTCGCCGATAACGTGTCTGACGCCCCTACTGACCCCGCGACGAGCGCGGCGGCAAGGCCCACGACCGGCACGGCTGATGGCACAACAGCCACAAACGCCGCGGCCAGTTCAACAGCAAAACCCGCAGCCAGCACCTCTTGGACCAGGGAAACCAACCCACGTCGAGCACTGTTGACGATTATCGTCACGGTGGTGGTTGTGGTGGCCATCGTACTGGGGCTCGGATTCTTCGTGAACTGGGGATTGGCGGCCCTTTCGGTGATCATTATGATTCCGGGGGCGATTTCGCTGGCCGTTCTCGCCAAGCACCCTGAATCCACCGGCGGGCGCAGCATGTTCGGCATCTCCGATCCGAATACGCTGCTTGACCCGATTCGCCGCCCGTCCGAGCGCCGCGGCGAGTAAGTTGCTGCTGCCCATCGGGCGGTAATTTACCCATGGGGCGGTAAAAGGCCCATGGGGCGGTTTGAAGAAATTGTGAAACGGCAGAATAAAGCCATTTTGGGATACCGCCCCATGAGGGTTTTACCGCCCCATGGGATTATTACCGCCCCATGAGCAAAGCCACCCCGCTATTTGCGCGCACTGACCAAGTAATTGAGCACCGATCCGGCGGCCACCAGCAGCGCGCCACACCAAAACGGCAGCGACAGCGCCAAACCCAGCAGCACCGTACCGGCCCCGGTGGACAGCACCGGCGTGGCATAGGACGCAATAGCCAGCCGCTCCATAGACCCATGCAGAATGCCATAGCCCCAGCAGGCATAACCGCCGCCAATCGCCGCCGCGGCAATCAACACAAACAGCCATGCGACCAGACTCGGCGGCTCGGCCGGCCACCCCTGCCCGGACGCGAAGTGGATAATCCACAACGCCACGGCCACGCAGGGGAAGAACAATGAAGTGCCGTCCACCCCATGACTCATGGCTGGCGTGAACACCGCGTACACCGACCAAGCGAGCGCGCCCGCGAACGCCAGCGCATAGGGCAAAGGGTTGGCGGCGATATGCTGCACGGCCGCATGCCAGTCGAGCCCGGAATTACCGCCGACCGCCAGCACCACGCCGGCAGTGGCCACAATCGCGCCCGGCAGCACCTTGACGACCGCGTGCTTGCGATGGGATACGCCCGCCGACAGCAGCACCATCATCGTGGGCCACAGATAGTTGACCAGGCTCACTTCCACCGAGGATGCGTCGGTAGAGGCCAAACCCAGCGAGAGGGATATCGACGATTCGTAAAATACGAACAACAGGCCGCCGATAATCAAGTATTTCTTGGGGAACTCGCGAATCGGGGCCGGGCGCCGGAACATCAGCAGCAGGATGCCGCCGACCGTGTAGATCAGGGCCGAACCAAGCGTGGCACCGAAGTTTTCGGAGACGATGCGCACGGTGCCGGCCATGAAGCTCCACAGCAGGATCGCCATCAGGCCGATGGTCGTGGCGCGCGCGGATACGACGTGGCCGCCGGAACGGCTTGCCGCTGGGGCCGGCGTGCCGCTTGCGTTCTGTGCGCCGTTCGCCATATGTCCGCCTCTCTTGCCTCGTTTCGAAG
>JAIJJM010000536.1 GCA_022728415.1 Collinsella sp.
CCTCGGTGCGGTTCTTGGTCATTGCGTCGCCCCTTTACGCCTGCTGCTCGGCAGCGGCGGCCTCGGCCTGGGCGCGCTGCTCGGCGGCTTCGCGCTCGAAGCTCTCAAAGCCGTTCTTGTCGATCCAAGGAATCAGCGAGGCATCGTCCTCGCGCACGATGTGGCCCTTGACCATAACGTGGACGCGGTCGACATCCAGGTGCTCCAGGATACGCGTGTTGTGCGTGATGATGAGCATGGAGCCGTCGCAGCTCTTGCGGTAGGCGTCCATGCCGTGGCTGACGGTGGAAAGCGCGTCGACGTCCAGGCCGGAGTCGGTTTCGTCCAAGATGGCGAGCTTGGGCTGCAGCAGCAGAAGCTGGAGCATCTCGACCTTCTTTTTCTCGCCGCCCGAGAAGCCCACGCCCAGCTCACGGTTGAGGTAGGCGGTATCCATGTTGAGCTCGGCCGCGAGCTCCTTGACGCGACGGCGGAACTCCTTGCCCTTCATCTCCAGACCGGGGCGGCCGGCGATGCTGGCGCGCAAAAAGCTCGACAGCGGCACACCGGGGATCTCGACCGGTGCCTGGAAGCTCAGGAACAGGCCGGCGCGCGAGCGCTTGTCGGTGGTGAGCTCGGTGATGTCCTGGCCATCAAAGACGATGCGGCCGTCGTTGACGGTATAGACGGGGTCGCCCATGACCAGGTGGCCGAGGGTAGACTTGCCGGCGCCGTTGGGACCCATCAACACGTGGGTCTCGCCGGCGGCGACGTTGAGGTTGACGTTGTGGAGAATGGTCTTCTCGTCCACGGAGGCGGTGAGACCCTCGATGGAAAGCAGCGGATTTGCGCTCATGCTGTCCCTCTCTGTATATAGTGTACTCATGGGTATGCTAAACCCTAGGAATCTTCTCGGAATAAAGTTACTATGGGTTTGGCGTTAGTCAAGGGAAAACCCGACTAATCCACTCGACTTTTCAGATGTGGGACAAAATAACCAGGTTTGTTTGTCCCGCTTACTTACGATTTGGGACAAGCACTCCAGGTTATTTTGTCCCAGGCGCGATGGAAGGGTAGGAATGCTCATCTCTTCTAAGGGCCGCTATGCCCTCCGACTGATGATCTATATTGCAGCGCTTGGTGATGCCGAGGGCAAGATTGCCCTGCGCGAGGTTGCCGACCGCGAGCGCATTTCGCAGAAGTATCTGGAGCAGCTGGTGCGTCCGTTTATGAAGGCTGGCCTGCTTAAGAGCGTGCGCGGCAAGGGCGGCGGCTACATGATGGCCAAGGACCCGGCCGAAGTGCGTGCCGGCGACATCCTGCGTGCCGTCGAGGGCAGCACGGCTCCGGTGGCGTGCGATGGCATTGACAACAGCTGTACCCGCAGTGACCTGTGCTCTACCGTTAAGTTTTGGCGCGGCCTGGACGACGTGATCGAAAAGTACGTCGACGGCGTGACGCTGGCCGACCTAGCCGCCGTCCCCGAGATCAACTTTGATATTAAGCTGTAGGGCTGCAAATGACATCTCTCGACAATGTGTACAAGCAAATCGGAGTTTTTGCTCGGGAATGTGACGCCGAAAAGGTCGTGCTGTTTGGTTCTCGCGCTCGAGGTGACAACTTGCCTAAGAGCGATATTGACATCGCCGTAGCAGGTTGCCAGGATTTCGGCCGGTTGTCATATTTGATCGAGGAACGTCTTGATACTCTTTTAGATGTAGATGTCGTCAATCTCGACGAGTCCTTATCGCAGCAATTGCTCGATGAAATTGTCAGGGATGGTGTGATTCTGTATGAAAAAGTATGAGAACTTTGTCAGCGCTTTGGTGAATCTTGAGGATGCGCCCAATCAGGATCTCAACAATGATTTTGTTCAGAGCGGATTGATCAATAAGTTCAATCTTCAATTTGAATTGAGCTGGAAGCTCCTTAAGCGTCTACTCGAGTATGAGGGCGCCACGCTTGCCGCGTCGGGGTCTCCTCGTGCCATCTTGAAGGAGTCCTACCGATTCTACGACTTTATTGATGAGGCGGCCTGGCTAGATATGCTCAGAGACCGTAACACGAACGTTCATATTTATGACAACAAGCTCGCTCAAGATTTGATTCAGCGCATCTTGAACGTCTATATCCCCGCTTTCTCTCAGTTGAGAGACGGGCTGATGGAGCGTTACGGCGAGCTTTTGCTGGCGCCCGACGACCAGTTTGTTTAATTTCCTTAAGATTTCGCGGAGGGTTGTTGCCGTTTACCGATGGGTTGTTGTGCAACAAAC
>JAIJJM010000537.1 GCA_022728415.1 Collinsella sp.
CGTGGTGCGCGCGCCTTCAGCGTTGACGATAACGGTGGGCTCGCCACCTTCAAGAGTTGCGATGCAGGAATTCGTGGTTCCCAGATCGATACCAACTGCACGTGCCATAATGTGTGCTCCTTAATTACTCGTTTGTTCTTACGTTCTTTGCCCAAGTTCCGATTGGTCGTCTCTTGGACCTTCCAAACTTGAGCCTACATCACTCAACTTCCATTTGGCAAGTTCTATTCCCAATTTCAACACAAAAAGTTGAGTATGTTTGGCTCAAGTTTTTTTGGGAGTGACTGACGGCGATGACGGAGTGGTGCGTCTGGAGCCAAAATCCACTTATACAGAAAACTGCAAGGGGTGACTGGAGCGGGGCGGAGCGGCTAGTGTATGGAGTCATGTCGGACGCGACTCAATCAGCGCATGAACCACCAGCGACTTTCCGCATCGGCATTCTGGATAACGACGCCTGTGCGCTGGATTGCATCGCGCGGCTGGCGACTTCGACCCATATCCATGGCCGCATCGTTGACGTATGGAGCACTACTTCCCCGGCCGTGGCGATTTTGGAATGCCAATCCGGCAGTCGTCATACCGACGTGCTGCTGATTGATATGGCGCTTGATGGCGTCACCGGGCCACAGATCGCCGCCGAAATCCACCGGCGAGCGCCCGGCATCGTGCTGATCGGGCTTACCGTCGGCCTTGCCTTCGGGCTTGCCGTCGGGTTTGTTACCGGGCGCCCCATCAGCCTTACCATCAGCCTTGTTACCGGGCGCGCCATCGGCCTTGCCATCAGACTTGCCAGCGGCGGCGCGCGATTGCAGCGCATGGGGTGTGTCGGCGACGTTATTGTCGCTGGGGCATCGATGCGCTGAATAACTCAGACACAGTGTTTGTCGCCGATTTTCTGCGGGAATTGTTTGGCAATATCGCCAAGTATGCCGATCCGACGCAGCGTTACGTGGTGCTGGTTTCCGCCGCTCAGGACCGCGTCACCATTGATGTGACGGACCGCCCACGTCAAGGTGGCACGACGCTTGAGGGGCGGCATTCCGGGCTTGCGTACTATCGGGAGCGTGTGCTGCATGCGCACGGGGATTGGGATGTACGGGAGAAACGCGGGCAGTGGGTACTGCATGCTTCAGTGCCGGTCGATAACGCTGGCTAATCGACAACACCGGCTCATCAATAACGCCGGCTAATTGATACCGCCAATCACTCGATAACGCCAGCCAGTCAATAACGCCGGTCCCCGGCCGCGCCGGCGTGGGTCGCGAGCGAGGCCGCCATCGCGACCGCGCAGACCGCGGCGGCCACCGCGACGCCCTTGTGCTGTTTCACCTTGTGCATGAAAGGTTCCTTTCCACTGACCGCACGGTGAGTGCAATCGCGAAGGCCATCCCACGCACTGCACCCGGTATGCCACGCTCTTCGGCAACCATGCCAAACTTATCGCCGCATACCGGGGCGCACCCGGATGTTGCAGAAAACTGCAACCGGGCTCAGCTGCGCAGCAAAATTTCTTCGAGCGCGCCGGCCACCGCATCGGGCATGTCGGTGATCCAGAAATCGTTGGCGTAGCGCGGACCACGGTTCATGGTGCGCAGGGCGCCGATCGCGCCGATGCCGAGCTTGTGGACCGCCTGCAGCGCGAGCTCCTTGGTGCGGTAGAGCATCTGGGCGTGCAGCAGTAGGTCCATCGCGTCCGATTCGACCGGATTGTCGGCGATGCGCAGACCGCCGGGAATCTCGATGCGCAGACTGGCAGCCGAGCTGATACCGACGACGGACACGGTCAGGCTCATGGTCGCCTCGTCGTACGCCACCGTTGCCTCGACCGGAGCCTCGCCGGACCATGCACGCACGCCGCTGGCCGCATCGACCGGCGCGACGCCGCGGAACACGACCGTCCAGTCGCGCGACTCGGGTACGGCGGACGTATCGCCGGCAACCGGCGCGACGGTGAAGGCGCTGGGCGACGCATCGGCCCCGCCCCACGTGAACGCTATCGCGGTGTCGGCGCTGGTGGCGCCCCACGTGCCGCGATCCTCGCGCATGACGAACGAGCCGTCGGCACCAGGGAACACCAGCACGCGCAGGGCCTGCGGGTTGGCGATAGAGTTGATCGCTTCGCCGGATTCCGCGACGTCCTGCAACGGCACGATCGCGCCGGCCTTGGCGAACACCGGCGTGCGGTCGAGCGAGCGCCAGACCTCCAGTCGGCGGCCGGCGGCATCGGATGAGACGTATCGGCGGCCGT
>JAIJJM010000538.1 GCA_022728415.1 Collinsella sp.
TTGTTAATTTAGAAAAACAACTAATGAGTAATGAATCACCGAAGCAAACGCTATTAAATGATTTTTCACATCGCCTTAAAATGGAAGGTGAGGAGCAACTGTGCGATTGTGTTAACGAACTTAAACTCGGGTTGTCGAGTAATAATAAATATGACCTGTTTAAAAATAAAGAAACCTCACTGTGGAAACGCAAAGTACCAGAAAGTGCAGCGCTGGCAATGACGGGAACAGTATATAAATTATTTGGTAGTCGCTTACTCAACGCCCGCAATCAGTTAGATAAAAATCTCCTCGAAATGGCTATGCAAATGGTTTATGGCAAAGATATGGTGACAAAGTCCGGGGATATATTGATTGATATACAATTAAATAAGGATGGCAGCCTCCAGAGTAAGCACTACACATTTGATGTAGGTGAAGTTATAAACAGTTATAATATTGACCTCTTTGTGAATGCTTCGAGTATTAATCAAACTTACTTACATGATAAAAATCCTGGTGACGTTATTAGCCTGTATGGCACTTTAGATAACATTCCTCTTGTAGTTAAGGAATGCACGGGTAAAAATCATCAAATTAACGTTAAAGCCAAATTGCCACAAGAACGAAGTGAAAAAGTTGAGGATATGTGTGAAAGAATGAGAGGTGGCATCTCTATGTTTAACCACACTACAAAAACAGCTGGTAATATAGAGCATAATTTGCAGCTAAGTTTTCTCGTGGATTCACGACCGTCGATCACAAATAAATACTCAGCCAAAGATGTAGGGGAAGATATACTTGCATTGCCCGTCAACGTATATCATGCAGATTTTAAAATTAAAATCAATAACGCAGTAGAGAAGGCTTCGTCAATTGTGTTATGTGCTGTGCAAAAAAATCTCCATGCAGCAAGGAAGGTTCTTAGCGGGATAATAGGAAATGTGCCAAAAAATAATAAACCAAAAACAATCATTTTTGATTTACGTTTTCTTAGTGCAATTAAGCAGAAAGTTTTTTTGGGCAGTGAAAAACCGTTGTTTGTAAAGCATACCGCAATGATGAGGGAGGCATGTAAGGAATTACCGCAGTCAGTGGAATATGTTCCTTTAGCCTGTGAAGCGCATAGCCATCGCAGCGTCGCCCTTGCCAAAACCGTAGCTGCGCCCATCATGGCGACAGGCGTGGGATCGGCTTTAATGTATGCAACATCATCAGGACCGTATTATGCGCAAAGTCTTTCTGGTTCTCCGGATATCGAGATGATAAAAAATCGCATGGCTCAATTGTTTACCCAGTTGGATGCTTCTGTGCGCAACAAATATCGCCCGGCTTTTGATAAATGGAATGAGCTGGTAGATAAATTAAATCACGAAAGAAATACAGTTCCGTTTGCGTGTTTGACCACCATTTTATCGACGGCGATAAATGAAACTCCTGAGGGGGATACGAATGTTGCCGTTGTGATGGGGTGTAAATCTGCGAAAGATCGCACGATATCCATTGTCCTTGGCAACTCGATGTTGCAAACACTCTTTGAAAAACGCCTCGCCGATGATGGAGAAATAGAAAATCTTTTTGATCAACAGGGATATTTTAACTGCGATTCATTAACAGCCAAAGAATTAATGATGTTAAAAGACCTTTTTGATATTCGAGTTCTTCATCTCTCTAACAAATTTAATGTTGGGTTGCAAGGTAATATCAACACGGATGTTTTACAAGATTCGTTTTTTAAAAATGTCGATTTCATTCATGAATCTAGCTCGTATACCGTAGGGATGGGAGTCTGACGGGTAAAACTCATTAGGATTATCAGAATTCGGACAATGCATTGCAAAAATGACATTCAAAGAGAGATGTGTGCAGGCGCTTAGCCGCGAGGGGCATAGCGAAGCCATACAGAAAGCACTAGCATTCAGAACTCCTGTGAAAGCGGCATAGTGGCCGCCTGTGCAGGAGTTTTGCTATGACCCGTATCGTGCTGACCGTTGCCACCCTATGATGCGATTAAAAAAACTCATCGTCGCGCCGATGATTGACGACAATGCTAGCGGATGATGTCAGGGGTGTTCCGGAAGGAATTCCTTGTTTCCCGAACTGTTACCCACAAAATTATAACGACGAGCAAGTAAAGACCGGTTGGTGGCAGCATTGAACGGTCTGTGATGGATGTTAAATTTCACCTTAAATCCTGGTGCTGTTAGGATGCTGACGTTTTTCGGGTACACCATTCAGATTATGCAAATAAAGATCCAATCAAAAAATAAA
>JAIJJM010000539.1 GCA_022728415.1 Collinsella sp.
GTGCAGATCCGCGCGCCAAACTAAACCTCCATGACGACCGGAATGATCATTGGACGAGTGCGCGTACGGCTCCAGATAAAGTTAGAGAGCGAGTCGCGCAGGGCCTTGCGAATGGCGTCGGAACCGCTGCTCGTAAAGCTGAACTTGCCCTTCTCGATCGTCTTCATGATGGACGCCGAGGCGTCCTCGGAGAACTGGTCGTCGATGGCAAAGGAGACGCCGCGGCCCGAGAACTCGATGGCCTCGATCTTCTTGTGCTTGATCGAAACGATGGCGACAGCCGTGACCATACCGTCGTTGGCAAGCTTCTGACGATCGCGCAGAACGATCGGGTCGGTATCGCCGATGCGTAGTCCGTCGACGTAGACGACGCCAGACTCGACGGGCGTACCGCGCCTGACGATACCGCCGCGCATCTCGAGCGTATCTCCGTTGTCGAGGATAAAGATATGATCTTCCTTGAGGCCCATCTTGCGTGCAAGTTGAGCATGGGCGCGCAGATGCACGGCCTCGCCGTGGACCGGCATAAAGTACGTAGGCTTGGCCATGGCCATCAGGAGCTTGAGCTCCTCCTGGCTACCGTGACCCGAGACGTGAACGAGGGCACGATTCTTATCCCACACGTCGCAGCCAAGCTTGGCGAGGCTGTTGACGACCTGCTGAACGGCTTTCTCGTTACCGGGGACCGGCGTTGCCGAGAGGATGACGGTATCGCCCTCGTGGATGGAGAGCGTCTTGTGTTCCCCGTTGGCCATGCGCGAAAGGGCCGACAGAGGCTCGCCCTGCGAACCGGTGCACATGACGACGATCTTGTCGTCGGGCAGGTTGTCAATATCGAAGGCATCGATGATATCGGCATCATCGATGTTGAGATAACCGAGCTCGCGTGCCACGCGGGTGTTGGTGAGCATGGAACGACCGGTCACGACGACCTTGCGGCCGCACTTGCGGGCGGCGTCGCAGATCTGCTGCAGACGATGGATGTGGCTCGAGAACGAGGCGACAAACACGCGGCCCGGAGCATTCTTGATGGCATGCAGCAGGTTGGGGCCGACCTCGGCCTCGGACTTGGTAAAGCCGGGGACCGTGGCGTTGGTGGAGTCGGACAGCAGCAGGTCGATGCCCTGCTTGGCAAAGCGGCTGATAGCGGCATAGTCGGGCGTGACGCCGTCGATGGGCGTCTGGTCGAGCTTAAAGTCGCCAGTGTGCATAACGGTGCCCTGGTTGGTGCGGATGAACACGCCCAGAGCGCCCGGGATGGAGTGCGTCATCGAGAAGAAGTCGAGCGAGATGCCACCCAAATTGACGTGGCTGCCGCCCTTGACCTCACGGAACTTGGGTGCACGAATGCGGAACTCGGAGAGCTTGCCCTCGATAAAGCCAAGCGTCAGCTTGCTCGAGAAGATGGGCACTTTGTTGTTGAGGTCCTGCAGCAGATACGGAAGCGAACCGGTGTGGTCCTCGTGGCCGTGAGTGACGATGATGCCGCGGAGCTTGTCCTCGTTCTCCAGAACGTAGGTGTAATCCGGGAGCACCAGGTCGATACCGGGCTGCGAGTCATCGGGGAACATGAGGCCAGCGTCGACGAGCACCATGTCGTCGCCGCACTCGAAGACCGTCATGTTCTTGCCGATGCCATCAAGGCCGCCGAGCGGGATGATCTTCAAGGGAGATGATTTTTTAGCTGCCATAGGTGAGTATTGTTTCCTTTCTTCGAAACGGGTCTGGAACAACCGGCGGGGCGCTTCTGGCAAACCGACCGTCGGGAACGTACAAACATGCATCACGGAGTCGACACATTAACCACAGTATGATACCCATTTGCACAACAACAGACCACCCATGCATCAAAGCCCCATCTGAACCCGTCTATCCCACCGGTCTGGTCTCTGCGGCCCCGGCACGGGCTAAGTTTCCTGCTCTACAGTCCTGCGCAAGACGGAAAGCACATTAAGTGCTTTCCTTTGCGTGCGGAACTCGCGATAAACTTAGCCCGTGCCGGGGCCGCAGAGACCAGACCTGACAATAAGGGACAGGTTTATTTTGGTCGGTTTTATCTGGGGATATACCGAGAGCATGGGTACCGACAATTCAGATAATAAGAAAATTGAATGGACTGTCTGACAAAATCGCAACCCGCACCAACCAGCCCTTTTGCTATTCCCGGCGGGGTCAGCGGGTAAAGTTTATCGCGAGTTCCGCACGAACAGGAGGCCACTTAATGTGGCCTCCGTCGTGAGCAGGACTGT
>JAIJJM010000540.1 GCA_022728415.1 Collinsella sp.
ATGCGGAAAGGGTAACTGCTCAGAAAAGGAGCGAAATCATCTGACCATTCTGCTCAAAAATAAGTGATCAATTTGCTCAAATTAACTTGACGAAACACATTTAGACGCGAGCCCGGGGCCCGTGGGTTATACCCTAAGAGCAAACCACCCTTTTTAAGGGTGGTTCTGATTATCTGACGACCATGTTTTCGGCACGGTTTTCAACCTCTCAAACAAAATCTCGATCTGTAACGCGTAGACCCGATTTGGACGGTTAGATGTTACAGATCGAGATTTTCCGGCAGCCGGCCCACGTTTGTCTAAATCTGTAACACGAGGGACGGATTTTGCCGAGTAGCTGTTACAGGTTGAGATTTTGTTGTTGCTCTCCTTTATGAGTGAATCTTGACTCTTTTTATTATGTGAGGCGGACGGGCTATCGATAATCACGGGCCGGATGGATTGACTTGTCGATTGATAGACTCCAATTGGAAGGAGCTGCGACGACCCTTAACGATCCTTAACTAGAAACAGTGACGTCTTAAAAACAATAAAGGGGGCCGCTATGTAGGGGCCGTCTATACGATGCCTTTGACTTACACTTCTTTATGGAGCCATGTAAGGAGGCAGCAATGCAACAACCCATCGCGACAAACGATGTGATTCTATTTTCCACCCTCAGGGAGAATCAGTACTTCGATCGAAAGAGCGCCCGCAAGGATGACAAGGAGATTGCGAAGCATATTAGTGCATTCGCCAACTCGGCGGGAGGCAAGCTCGTTATTGGTATCGAGGATAATGGTGAGGTAACGGGCTTCAAGCGTAACGGCGCGCGCGACATTGAGAAATTCGAGCGCGCTGCGCTCACGACTTGCACGCCAACCCCTATTGTCCGCAAAGACCGAATCCCCGTGGTCAATTCTTCGGGCGAGGAGGACTTCGTTCTCGTTTTGGACATCGATGCCTCGACCAACCACTCTGTTGCTCGCGTGAGCGACGGCGAGGTTTTCTTGCGGCAGGACGACAAGAGCGTGAGGCTCAGCCGCGAACAGGTATTTGCCCTCGAGTACGATAAGGGGCAGAGAATCTTCGAGGACGAGCTTGTTGAGGATTCCTCCCTAGATGACGTGGACCATGAAGTGCTTGATCGCTACAAAGGGATTCTTGGAACCGAAGTTTCCGACGAGCAGGTCCTTAGAAGTCGTCGTTTTATGCGTGACGGAAAGCTGACCGTTGCTGGAGCCCTGCTATTCGCGCTGGATCCGTCCGCGATGATGCCACAGGCGCGAGTCCGTGTCCTGCGCTACGACGGCGTCAAAATGGAGACGGGCGAGCGTCTCAACATCACGAAAGAACGAAGCTTCTGTGGGCCGCTGCCTAAGGTGATCCAAGACGCCTACGAACTCATCTCGAGCATGCTCCGCGAATTTCAGTTCCTGGGGCCCGACGGGAAATTCCAGACCGTGCCTGAGTATCCTGAGTTCGCCTGGTTCGAGGGCTTGGTCAACGCGGTGACACATCGCGACTACTCGTTCCGCGGCGACTACATCCGGGTCTCGATGTTCGACGACCGTTGGGAAATCATCAGTCCAGGCGCGCTTCCCAATATCGTGACGCTCGACAACATGAGGACCACTCGTTACTCGCGCAACCCACGCATCGCGCGCACGCTGGTTGAATTTGGTTGGGTTCGGGAGCTAAACGAGGGCGTCAAGCGCATTTATACCGAGATGCAAAACTCTCTGCTCAATGATCCGGTCTACACGGAACCTGATGGGGCAAGGGTTCAGCTAACGCTTGAGAACAATATCGTTGCCAGAACCGTAAGGAGAAGCGAGGCTCTCGAGGACAAGGTATCACCGGAGGTGATCGCCTCATTGGGGGAGTATGAGCTCGCCGCCGTCAGGTTGGCCTTTGCGAACGGAAGGGTGACAGCAAGGGAGCTTGCAGCGCACATCGGGAGAAATCGCCGCACAGCAAGCCGGGTGCTTGGTAAGTTAATTGAGGAAGACGGGCTGCTCGAATGGCACGGCTCATCCCATAACGACCCAAAACAGTTCTACACGATAAGGTAAGGTGGTCGATCTATTTCGCACCTCTGTCGCAGTAATGTCGCACCTCTGTCGCAGTAATGTCGCACCTCTGTCGCAGTGGCTTCGATGACGCGTGGATATAGTCCCTCGGCAAATCTCAAACAAAATCTCAATCTGTAACGGGTAGGGGTCAAAAGCGGGCCTAGATGTTACGGATTGAGATTGTTGAGGATGGGC
>JAIJJM010000541.1 GCA_022728415.1 Collinsella sp.
GCTGAGCAAGCGATGGATCGCGCTAACAGTTATGTGATTGGCGATCGCGCGACCGACATTCAACTGGCGGAAAACATGGGCATTAATGGTTTACGCTACGACCGCGAAGCCCTGAACTGGCCGATGATTGGTGAGCAACTCACTAAACGAGACCGTTACGCCCATGTAGTGCGCAACACCAAAGAGACGCAAATTGACGTCCAGGTGTGGCTGGATCGCGAAGGTGGCAGCAAGATTAACACCGGCGTTGGCTTCTTTGATCACATGCTGGATCAGATCGCCACCCACGGCGGTTTCCGTATGGAAATCAACGTCAAAGGCGACCTCTATATCGACGATCACCACACCGTCGAAGATACCGGCCTGGCGCTGGGCGAAGCATTAAAAATTGCTCTTGGCGACAAACGCGGTATTTGCCGCTTTGGTTTTGTACTGCCGATGGACGAATGCCTTGCCCGCTGCGCGCTGGATATCTCTGGTCGCCCGCACCTGGAATATAAAGCCGAGTTTACCTACCAGCGCGTGGGCGATCTCAGCACCGAAATGATCGAGCACTTCTTCCGTTCGCTCTCATACACCATGGGCGTGACGCTACACCTGAAAACCAAAGGTAAAAACGATCACCACCGTGTTGAGAGTCTCTTTAAAGCCTTTGGTCGCACCCTGCGCCAGGCCATCCGCGTGGAAGGCGACACCCTGCCCTCGTCGAAAGGAGTGCTGTAATGAACGTGGTGATCCTTGATACTGGCTGCGCCAACCTGAACTCGGTGAAGTCTGCCATTGCGCGCCACGGTTATGAACCCAAAGTCAGCCGTGACCCGGACGTTGTGTTGCTGGCCGATAAACTGTTTTTACCCGGCGTCGGCACCGCACAAGCAGCGATGGATCAGGTGCGTGAGCGCGAGCTGTTTGATCTCATCAAAGCCTGTACCCAACCGGTGCTGGGCATCTGCTTAGGGATGCAACTTCTGGGGCGGCGCAGCGAAGAGAGCAACGGCATCGACTTGCTGGGCATCATCGACGAAGACGTGCCGAAAATGACCGACTTTGGTCTGCCACTGCCGCATATGGGCTGGAACCGCGTTTATCCGCAGGCAGGCAACCGCCTGTTTCAGGGGATTGAAGACGGCGCGTACTTTTACTTTGTTCACAGCTACGCAATGCCAGTCAATCCGTGGACCATCGCCCAGTGTAATTACGGCGAACCGTTCACCGCGGCGGTACAAAAAGATAACTTCTACGGCGTGCAGTTCCACCCGGAGCGTTCTGGTGCCGCTGGCGCTAAGTTGCTGAAAAACTTCCTGGAGATGTGATGATTATTCCGGCATTAGATTTAATCGACGGCACCGTGGTGCGTCTCCATCAGGGCGATTACGGCAAACAACGCGATTACGGTAACAACCCGCTGCCGCGCTTACAGGATTACGCCGCGCAGGGTGCCGAAGTGCTGCACCTGGTGGATCTGACCGGGGCAAAAGATCCGGCAAAACGTCAAATCCCGCTGATTAAAACCCTGGTCGCGGGCGTTAACGTCCCGGTGCAGGTTGGCGGCGGCGTGCGTAGCGAAGAAGACGTGGCGGCGTTACTGGAAGCGGGCGTTGCGCGCGTAGTGGTCGGCTCCACCGCGGTGAAATCACCAGAAATGGTGAAAGGCTGGTTTGAACGCTTCGGTGCCGATGCCTTAGTGCTGGCGCTGGATGTCCGTATTGACGAGCAAGGTAACAAGCAGGTGGCGGTGAGCGGCTGGCAAGAGAACTCGGGCGTTTCACTGGAACAACTGGTGGAAACCTATCTTCCCGTCGGCCTGAAACATGTGCTATGTACCGATATCTCGCGCGACGGCACGCTGGCAGGTTCTAACGTCTCTTTATATGAAGAAGTGTGCGCCAGATACCCGCAGGTGGCATTTCAGTCCTCCGGCGGCATTGGCGACATTAACGATGTTGCTGCCCTGCGAGGTACTGGCGTGCGCGGCGTAATAGTTGGTCGGGCATTACTGGAAGGTAAATTCACCGTGAAGGAGGCTATCGCATGCTGGCAAAACGCATAATTCCATGTCTCGACGTTCGTGATGGTCAGGTGGTGAAAGGCGTACAGTTTCGCAACCATGAAATCATTGGCGATATCGTGCCGCTGGCAAAACGTTACGCCGAAGAAGGTGCAGACGAACTGGTGTTCTACGATATCACCGCTTCCAGCGATGGCCGTGTGGTAGATAAAAGCTGGGTATCTCGCGTGGCGGAA
This sequence comes from Collinsella sp., assembly GCA_022728415.1. The sequence goes on from JAIJJM010000541.1 coordinate 2,245, forward strand.
GT
>JAIJJM010000542.1 GCA_022728415.1 Collinsella sp.
GGCAGGATGCGATGTCGAATGTCCAGCCGAATGCAATGCCCAAAAAAGCCACCGGAATCAGCCGAAGCGACCTTGGCTCTCAGTGGTTGCGAATGACGTTGCGCAGGGGTAGGACGCTGGTGGGCGAGACGGACAGTTCGTCGATTCCCAGGCACAGGAACGTATCGGTCAGGCTCAGGTCTGCGCCAAGCTCGCCGCAGATGCCGCACCAGATGCCATGACGATGGGCAGCCTCGATAGTCATCTGGATCATGCGCAGCACAGCTGGTGAATGCGGGTCGGCAAAGCGTTCGAGGCTCGGGGTCTGACGGTCACAGGCCAGCGTGTACTGGGTCAGGTCGTTGGTGCCGATGGAGAAGAAATCGACTTCGGCGGCCAGCTCGTCGGCCATGATGACCGACGCAGGCGTCTCGATCATGACGCCGATCTGGATACTCTCGTTGAAGTCGGTGTGCTCGCCGCGCAGCTCGCTTTTGGCTTCTTCAAGAATCCGCTTGGCGTCGCGCACCTCCTGCACCGAGGTGATCATGGGCAGCATAATGGCGATATTGCCGTATGCTGAGGCGCGCAACAATGCGCGTAACTGGACTTTGAAAATCTCCGGGCGGGTCAGGCAGATGCGGATTGCCCGGTAACCAAGCGCGGGGTTATCCTCGTGGTCCAGATTGAAGTAGTCGACCTGTTTGTCCGCGCCGATGTCGAGTGTGCGGATGATGACCGGACGGTCGCCCATCTCCTGTGCGACTTGTCTGTATGCATCGAACTGAAATTCCTCGGTCGGCCAGTCCTCGCGTTCCAGATACAGGAACTCACTGCGGAACAAGCCGATGCCCTCAGCATCGTTGGCCAGCACGGCGGCTACGTCAGAGGGCCGGCTGATGTTGGCGTACAGGTGGACCCGCTGACCGGACTTGGTTTCGGTGGGCTTGCCTTTGAGCTTCCGTAGTAGGCTCAGGTGTTCCTCAGCTTCGGCCTTCCTGCGCTGGCACTCGGTCAGCGTGGCCTCGTCCGGGTCGACGAACACCGCACCGCTGGCGCCGTCGATTACGGCAACGTGACCGTCATCAGTCGGGTCGAAGGCGTCGCCGATACCGGTGATGGCGGGCAGGCCCATCGTGCGCGCCAGAATCGCGGTGTGCGAGTTCGCTGAGCCCTTGGCGGTCACGAGGCCCAAAACCTTAGCGCGGTCGAGCTGCGCGGTCTCGCTGGGAGCAAGATCTTGGGCGAAGATGATGTGGCTTTCGCCGTTCTGCGCAATCCCGTTCTGCACAGTACCGTTCTGCACAGTACCGTTCTGCACAGCATCGCCTTGTATACTGCCATCCTGCGCCGTGCTATCGCGTTTGCCTTGCAGCACGTTCATCACGCGGCGAGAAACATCCTCGACATCAGCGGCTCGAGCCTGCATGGTCGAGCTATCCATCGCAGCGAACATGGCGGCGAACTGTTCGGCGACGCTCTTCACCGCAAATTCGGCGTTCACCTTGTCTTGCGCAATCAAACCTTCGACGCATCCCGCATAGTCCGGGTCCTGGAGCATAAGCCGATGGGCGTCGAACAGCTCGGCCTTGTTTTCGCCGAACTCAGCGGCGACGTTGTCACGCAGTTGCTTGAGCTGAGCGACGGCCATGTCACGGGCCGCGCGGAATCGATCCATCTCAGCCTGCGGATCGTCGATTACGCGGCGTTCTACAGCATGATCGGCGGCGGCGAGCACGCGGACCGTGCCGATAGCAATGCCAGCGGATACGCCGACGCCCTGTATCGTTCTCATTACAGGTGCTCCTTGAGGAATCGCTCGAACTCTGCGGCAGCGACAGCTTCATCGTTGCCCTGCACCCGAACCGTAACCTCGTCACCTTGTTGAACATCAAGTCCCATAACACCGAAGATACGCTTGGCATCCACGGATTTGCCGCCGTAGGCAACGGTGATGTTCGACTCATATTCCCGCGCTTTGGCAACCAACCGGCCAGCTGGGCGGGCGTGCATGCCTTCGGGGTCGGATACGGTGAACGCGAATATCTGAGACATGACGCCGCTCCTTACACGTCCGGCCGTCACGCGCGAAGACGGCCTTTCCGCACCAGCTACGGACTGATGCTGGAAAAAACAAAAAACCGGAATCTTTCGATTCCGGTTGTCTGTGCCCCCGCAGGGATTCGAACCCTGGACACGCTGATTAAGAGTCAGCTGCTCTAACCAACTGAGCTACAGGGGCTTGGTTAGATGTTGAAGTGTTC
>JAIJJM010000543.1 GCA_022728415.1 Collinsella sp.
CGGGCACCTGCTCCAGTTCGGGCAGTGGCAGCTGGATGTCGTCGTTGGTGATCATGTCGGTGAACTGCTTCACCGCGTTCATCAGTTCGGGCAGGTTCTGGAACCGCGCGAACCTCTGCTTGACCTGGAAGCCGTTGCCCTCGGGTTTCAGTTCCACGGTGGGCACGACCTGGCCGTAGGCGCCAGCCCATGCGGCGAACGTGTCGAGACCCTGGGCCTTGAGGGTTCCGGGCGCGAGGTAGCGCTGCATGTTGTACAGCTCGCTCATGCTGTTGGATACCGGCGTGCCGGTCATGAACGCGATGTTGCCGCCGTGTCCGGCCTCGCGCAGCCATTCGCATTTGTCGAGCAGGTCCTCGCATTTCGCGGCGGACGACAGTTGCATGCCCAGGTCCGCGGAGGCGACGGGCACGCCGAGGTTCTTGAAGTGGTGGGCCTCGTCGACGATGAGCATGTCCACGCCCAGCGATTCGAACTCGATGCCCGCCAATGCCTTGTCGTCGCGGGATTCCTTGCCGTCGCGCAGGCGCTGCATGGCGGTCTCGGCGCTTTTGCGCGCCGCCTCCAGCCGTTTGACGGTCGGGTCCTTGTCGCCCCTGGCCTTGGCGGCGGCCTCGACGGCCTGGGCGAACTCGTCGACTCGGGCGCGCATGTTGCGCAGCCGGCGTTCCTTGCTGACGTGCAGCTGGCTGAACCGGCTTTCCGGCACGATCGCCGCGTCCCAGTCGCCGGTGGCGACCCGTCCCCAGAACCGGCGCACCGATTCGGGATTGCGTTGCGCGTCCTTGTCCATGACGAGGATCCGGCCGGCCGGGTAGAGCTTGAGCACGTCGCCGGCCCACTGGTCCACGAGGTGGTTGGGGACCACGAGCATCGGCTTGGACGCCTTGCCGAGGCGTTTCGCCTCGTGGGAGAGGGCGACGCCCTCGAACGTCTTGCCGGCTCCGACGACGTGGGCGATGAGGGTGCCCTCGTCGCTGCGCAGGGCGCGGGCCACCGCGTCCTTCTGATGCGGACGCAGGGCGACGCCGTGGGCGATGCCGGGCGTGGTCAGGTAGGATCCGTCGACGTGGCGGGGGCGCATGCTGTTGAATCTGCGGTTGTACAGGGCGGTGAGCCTCTGCGCGCGGGCGGGGTCCTTGAACACCCATTGGTTCCACGTGTCGCGGATCGCGTTGGCCTTCTCGATGGCGGCCATCGTGGCCTTCTGGTCCTTGACGCGTTTGGGTTTGCCGGCCGGCGTGGTCTCCGTGGGGGAGTCCTTGGTGACGGTGATCTGCGCGTTGTTCAGGCACGCCTCCAGCAGTTGGAACGGGTTGCGGTCCTCGGTGCCGTACGTCCTCGCGGCCTTGTAGTCGATGTCGCCGCCTCCCGAGTAGCCGACGCGCCATTGTCCGAGCTGGGGGATCCAGTCGATCGAGTATTGGGCGAGCTTGCCGGGCGTGAGCCCGTGGCCGTGGACGTTGAACGTCTCCATCATGAAGTCGTGGACGTCCCTGGCGGGGATCCACGGGGCTCCCAGCGGCGCCTTGATCTGCTCGGCCTCCAATGGGGTGGGCTGCACGCGTTCCAGCAAGCCGGCCACGTGTTCGAGCCGTTCCGCGTCCGCCTGGTCGGCGTGCGCGGCCTCGGCGCGCTCCGGCTGCTTACGCCATTGTCCGAGCTGCTCCTCGCGGCGCGCTCGGAACTCCCGGTAGTCGTCGGGGCGCGCGTCGATGGCGCGTGGCGGGACGCCGTAGGCGTTGTGCTCCCGCGCCTGGCGCAGTCCGTCTGGCAGTTCGCGGGCGATGCCCCAGATCCATTCGCTGAGGGACATGTCGGTGGCGAGCCGTTCGGCGAGCCGTGTGGGCTCGTCGGTGCCGGGCATGAGAGTGCGTGCCATCGCGCCGATGGTCGTGTCCGTCCAGACGGGCCGGCCGTTCGCGTCGTCGGCGCGCCAGCTTTCGAACAGGTTGGAGAGGATCGCGGTCTTGTCGGCGATGTCGAGCCGGTCGGTGTGGGCGATCTTGTGGACGAAGAGGGCGAGGTCCGTGACGGGCATGTCCCGGGCGGCGAGGATCGGCGCGTAGTTCTGCGGCGCGTCGCCGTCGCGCCATGTCCAGCACAATGCGTCCCACAGCGGGCTGGTGCCGTGCGATTGGTGCCATGCCGGCGCGTGCCACGGTTTCCTCTCGCCGGTGTCGGATCGTTCGAGGGTGACGCGCGCATGCTGTTCGGGAAGTTCCTCCACCGCCCGCCAG
>JAIJJM010000013.1 GCA_022728415.1 Collinsella sp.
ATTCAGCGTAAACTCGATAACCAATACTACACCGAAGCCGAAGCTTCTTTAGCCAGGGGCAGAATATCTGGTGCAGAAAATATAGTAAAAAATGATGCAACTCATTTCTGTGTTACTCAGGGCAAAAAAATGCAAATAGTTGAGCTGAAGACAGAAGGTGTAGGATTACATGGTGTCGCTCGTCTGACATTCAAATGTGGAGAGTGAGAATATTTTTTGGTAAGCGTCAAATATGCGCGTTCTGGCTGTGCGTAGCCGGAACCTGTGGGAGCACGATGCCGATAAGTGAAAGGCATCGTGCTATGAAGGAGGATTCTATCGATGTGGTCAATGGAAGACGGTTACCAGAGATAGGGCTTATGCATAAAAAAATAAGCCCGTGTAAGGGAGATTTAGGGTGTCACCAGTAGGGGCTTTCAACGGTACAATGCGGGTTTGAGCGGCATAAATTACCACTGAAAGCCCTTAAACGTTACTCTACTGTGGACACTGTGTGGACACTCTCGACCTCAGTACCACCTCTTAGCGGATTAAGAGAAATGGCGTCCTGAAGGTACTCTGGCGCAAAATGAGCGTAAACCATAGTTTGCTCAATCCGCGTGTGACCTAGTATCCGTTGTAGCGTGATAATACTTCCTCCATTAATCATGAAATGAGTGGCAAAGCTGTGCCTTAGTGCATGTGTAGCTTGCCCCATTGGCAAATCCGGTTTTATTGCTTTCATTGTTCGTCTGAAGCGAGGGTAATCAGCATCAGGGAATAAAAAACCTCGTTTGTTATCCGCGATCATTTTGGCAACAGCCTCTGAGATCGGGACGGTGCGTGGTTTGTTTGTTTTCGTTTTAACAAACGTGACGCGGTTATGGATGATATTTTCTGCTTTCAAACGAGCTGCTTCTCCCCAACGTGCTCCAGTACTCAGGCAAAGAATCGCAATCTTTTTGTTGTCGCCGTCAAGAGCAGCAAGCAGTAAGGCAATTTCTTCCTGCGTGAGATAGCCTGTGTCTGGTTTTTCCTCCTTAAGCCTTTTTGTCCCTCTGATAGGGTGCTCACCAAAGAATAACTCCGCTTCAATCAGGGCTGTAAACATGCCGCTAATACATGTTAAATCACGATTGATACTCGAAGGTTTAATACCCTGACTTCTTCGGGTGGCGCAGTACTGGCTGATAAGCGATTTCGTAATTTGAAATGCGCATGGGTCATTCGTTATTTTTGTGAAGATTTCAATTTTCCCAAGATTAGATTTCCCATGCTCTTCGTGTTTACCCTTTAAATCCCACCAGATCTGTGTCAGCTCCGACAGACGTCGCTTGTCTGTTGGTTTTGATAGCCATTCTTTATTGTGGTGGTTGTACAACGTGTATTTCTCGAAAGCGACAGCTTCGCTTTTCTTATCAAACTTCCTACGGATGCGTTTTCCATTACGTCCAGTAGGGCGGATGTCCACTTCATATCGACCATCATCGAGTTTTTTGATTGCCATCAGAAAACCCTCCGAGTGGTGTGTTTTTTTGCGACTACTAATCGCTTTTTTCGTGGTGGCTGAAATTTAGCCACCAATAGTAGGCACTTGTGATGAATATATTCACGATGAATTGTTAACCAGTCTTTTGACCGGAGTGGGGCGACGTTGTTTCGTTTTGCCCAAAGTGTGCGAGAGCGGGCGCAATTTGCCCGGACTCAGGAGCGATCTGATTGGTCATGAACCATAAAGTGTATTTGGTGAATTGTGGGGTCTGCAGGATGTTCATCATGACATCTGTTGGAGGTGTTGAACGACCACTTTCATAGTAACTCAGCGTGCCATACGGAACCCCTGTTAAATCAGCAAGTTGTTGTCTGCTCAAATACTCTGATTTTCGCATTAAGACTATCTTCTCGCTTATCGTGTTTGACATGGTGTTTAGATCTCAATAGTATTTAGTTTAGATGTAGATTGTTTAGTGCTTGGATGTGGGCACTAAAAGGCATTATAAGACATTAAACGCAATTCATGAGGGCTAGAGGACGACATGAGCAAGCAAGTAACACTCATGACTGATGCGATTCCTTATCAGGAGTTCGCAAAACTAATAGGAAAATCGACAGGAGCGGTTCGTCGGATGATCGATAAAGGAAAGCTGCCTGTAATTAATATGACCGATCCACAATCAGCTTCAGGTCGTGCAGGTGAATATTGGGTATACCTTCCGGCATGGAATAACGGACTAAAACTGGCTTATGAAAGCCGCCCTAAAGAGATTCGTGACGGCTGGTTGATGTGGTTAGGTCTCGGTGAACCACGTTAAGGAGAACCGTATGAATGAGCCTCGTTGTATTGCTCAGTTACTGCGTAACGAAAGCCCCAGGGCGATTGACTTCACCATCACCCACGGTAAGGGGCGTAAGGGAATCATTATCCGCACCAAAAAACAGAGTCCGTTAAAAAAGGCTCTGACCTTTCTGAAAAGCCGGAGGGTATGGAAATGACAGTGATGACGCTCAATCTCGTTGAAAAACAGCCAGCAGCTATGCGCCGGATAATTGGCAAGCATCTTGCCGTCCCTCGCTGGCAGGATACATGTGATTATTATAATCAGATGATGGAGCGCGAACGGCTAACGGTTTGCTTTCATGCACAGTTAAAACAGCGTCACGCAACGATGCGTTTTGAAGAAATGAACGACGTCGAACGTGAACGGCTGGTTTGTGCAATTGATGAATTGCGTGGGGCATTCTCAAAACGCCGTCAGGTCGGTGCAAGTGAGTATGCATATATTAGTTTTTTAACAGTCAGCCAGCGACGTACTTTATTTATGCACGCACGACTGACAGAAAAAGAATTCAACCAGCCGTACTGGCGAATTAATGAAGAATCATGTTACTGGCGTGATGCTTTATTCCGTGCATTACGTGAATTATTCAGTCTGTTTGAGTATGCACCGACAATTCTGACGTCGGTAAAACCAGAGCAATATCTGCATTAAATAATTAACCAGAGTTTTTAACGCACTTAATCGTGCGGGGCTTCTTTTTGCCTGGAGAAAGTCATGCATACAGTTTCTGAAAATCAGTGCGGTAAATACGCATTACTGCTGCAACAGGCCAGAACCGAAGCACAGGCCGACGCTGCGACGCGCTTTTCTTCTCATCTTGACGCCATGATTCGCCATATCACAAAGGCGGAGTTATCCCGCGTGGAGATAGTCGAGCTGCTCAGTCAGGAGTCGGAAAAATTTCACAATATCGGATTGTCTCGCGGGGAGGTGCTTTGATGTCCTGTTCTCATTCAGTTGTATTACTGAATAACGCCTTAAAAATCGCCGTTATGGAAAATGGTGATTTATCTCTTATTCAACTTTGTCTTGATAAAGAAAAACGCGACATAACTGAATCTGTTATCGCGATTTATCAGAATGAATTAAACCTCCTGTCTGATGTGGTCAATTTACTTGTTAAACGCGCGGTATTCCACAAGCAAATTTCCTCCGTGGATGAACTGACAAAATTAACGACAGAAATCGTCAGCTATTGCGCTGATGAATTTAAGAAACTGAACGACAAAAGGAACTGGTAATGCCGGACAACGTAGATTTCATTCAGGAACAACAGGCTGAATTACTGGAGCGCCAGATTAACGCGGCAAGGGTAAAACATTGCGGTGTTTCTGCGCTGGTTTGCGAAGAGTGTGACGTGCCAATACCTGCTGCCCGTCGTGCGGCTTATCCGTCAGCCACGCGTTGTGTTTCCTGTCAGTCAGTCTTTGAAGCAAAAAACAAACATTACCGGAGAACGGCATGAGTATTCGTATTGAAATTGGCGAACGTTATGTCGTTACCAGTGACAGCTTTCAGTTTATTCTCCACGAGAAAAAGAGAGCGGAAAGCGGTAAAAACGCCGGTCAGGAATGGCTGTCGGTGGTTGGTTATTACCCGAAATTAAGCCAGCTCGTTTCCGGCCTGATGCATCACGATATTCTGACCGGAAGCGCAAAGTCTTTTGCTGATTTAAACGCGCAGGTTGAGCAACTCAGCAAGCGTTGTTCAGAGGCTTTTGGCTCATATGGCCGTTAAAGCCTCCGGGCGTTTTGTCCCTCCGTCAGCATTTGCCGCAGGCACCGGTAAGGCGTTTACCGGTGCTTATGCATGGAACGCGCCACGCGAGGCTGTCGGGCGCGAAAGACCCCTTACACGTGACGAGATGCGTCAGGTGCAAGGTGTTTTATCCACGATTAACCGCCTGCCTTACTTTTTGCGCTCGCTGTTTACTTCACGCTATGACTACATCCGGCGCAATAAAAGCCCGGTGCACGGGTTTTATTTCCTCACATCCACTTTTCAGCGTCGTTTATGGCCGCGCATTGAGCGCGTGAATCAGCGCCATGAAATGAACACCGACGCGTCGTTGCTGTTTCTGGCAGAGCGTGACCATTATGCGCGTCTGCCGGGGATGAATGACAAGGAACTGAAAAAGTTTGCCGCCCGTATCTCATCGCAGCTTTTCATGATGTATGAGGAACTCTGCGATGCATGGGTTGATGCACATGGCGAGAAAGAATCGCTGTTTACGGATGAGGCTCAGGCGCATCTGTATGGTCATGTTGCTGGCGCTGCACGAGCTTTCAATATTTCCCCTCTCTACTGGAAAAAATACCGTAAAGGACAGATGACCACGAGGCAGGCATATTCTGCCATTGCCCGTCTGTTTAACGATGAGTGGTGGACTCATCAGCTTAAAGGTCAGCGTATGCGCTGGCATGAGGCGTTACTGATTGCTGTCGGGGAGGTGAATAAAGACCGTTCTCCTTATGCCAGTAAACATGCCATTCGTGATGTGCGTGCGCGCCGCCAGGCAAATCTGGAATTTCTTAAATCGTGTGACCTTGAAAACAGGGAAACCGGCGAGCGCATCGACCTTATCAGTAAGGTGATGGGAAGTATTTCTAATCCTGAAATTCGCCGGATGGAGCTGATGAACACCATTGCCGGTATTGAGCGTTACGCCGCCGCAGAGGGTGATGTGGGGATGTTTATCACGCTGACCGCGCCGTCAAAGTATCACCCGACACGTCAGGTCGGAAAAGGCGAAAGTAAAACCGTCCAGCTAAATCACGGCTGGAACGATGAGGCATTTAATCCAAAGGATGCGCAGCGTTATCTCTGCCGCATCTGGAGCCTGATGCGCACGGCATTCAAGGATAATGATTTACAGGTCTACGGTTTGCGTGTCGTCGAGCCACACCACGACGGAACGCCGCACTGGCATATGATGCTTTTTTGTAATCCACGTCAGCGTAACCAGATTATCGAAACCATGCGTCGCTACGCGCTCAAAGAGGATGGCGACGAAAGAGGAGCCGAGCGAAACCGTTTTCAGGCGAAACACCTTAACCGGGGCGGTGCTGCGGGGTATATCGCGAAATACATTTCAAAAAATATCGACGGCTATGCACTGGATGGTCAGCTCGATAACGATACCGGCAGACCTCTGAAAGATACTGCCGCGGCTGTTACTGCATGGGCGTCAACGTGGCGCATCCCGCAATTTAAAACGGTTGGTCTGCCGACAATGGGGGCTTACCGTGAACTACGCAAATTGCCTCGCGGCGTCAGCATTGCTGATGAGTTTGACGAACGCGTCGAGGCTGCACGCGCTGCCGCAGACAGTGGCGATTTTGCGTTGTATATCAGTGCGCAGGGTGGGGCAAATGTTCCGCGCGATTGCCAGACTGTCAGAGTCGCCCGTAGCCCGTCGGATGAAGTTAACGAGTACGAGGAAGAAGTCGAGAGAGTGGTCGGCATTTACGCGCCGCATCTCGGCGCGCGTCATATTCATATCACCAGAACGACAGACTGGCGCATTGTTCCGAAAGTTCCGGTCGTGGAGCCTTTAACTTTAAAAAGCGGCATCGCCGCGCCTCGGAGTCCTGTCAATAACTGTGGAAAGCTCACCGGTGGTGATACTTCGTTACCGGCTCCCACACCTTCTGAGCACGCCGCAGCAGTGCTTAATCTGGTTGATGACGGTGTTATTGAATGGAATGACCAGGAGGTCGTGAGGGCGCTCAGGGGCGCATTAAAACGAGGTCTGAGAAGACCAAACCGTCAGCAAAGAAACGGAAGCCCGTTAAAACAGCATGAAATGGCACCATCGGCCAGACTGACCCGGTCAGAACGAATGCAAATTACCCGTATCCGCGTTGACCTTGCTCAGAACGGTATCAGGCCGCAGCGATGGGAGCTTGAGGCGCTGGCGCGTGGAGCAATTGTAAATTACGACGGGAAAAAATTCACGTATCCAGTCGCTGATGAGTGGCGGGGATTCTCAGCAGTAATGGAGTGAACGTCGCCAGTTGCGAAAATTATTTACAGGGGGCAGCGTTAAGCATCTAAAGATCTTGTTCTATGATTAGAATGTTTCCTCGTTGCACTCTCGTATAGTTATTTAATGGGAAGATGTACTCTATATGTTGTGTTTTGGTGATAAATGAAGCCAAAGGAAGGAGATTTTGCTTGATTGATGGGCGCTCTTTGCTATACACCTTGTATTGAGAAGGAGAAGTAATCAAGGATTAAGCTGGCTTTTGTCAAAAATCTGAAAAGCTTTTTTGACTGAATACGATAGCGAGTTGTACTATTTGCGCCCTCAAAAGTAACCGGCGGCTGGGTAAAATGGGGAAGCAAGGCAAAGGCAAAGGCAACAAAAATCAGGTTAAGGTTACGTGGGCTCAGGCGTGGCGGGATGTAATGATAAGAGCCATGTCTAATGGTCAGTTGATACCTATTACCATCAGTATTATTTTAATGATTGCTGCATGGAGGTTACCAAAAACAGACTTGTCCAATTTAGCCTTCTCTATTGTTGATGGCTTTAAGGAGCATTCCTTGGTTGGTTGGGCTATCTCGGTAATAGTGGGTTTGGCTTGGTCTGCACATGCGCGAATCATGAGGCGCTGTTTTAGTTCCGAGGCACAGAGAATCGGTAACGAGAAAACAAAGTATCAACAAAGACAGACCACTCAAGCCTTGGGTACAAGTGATAAATAGTTGTTTATTTAGGAGTTATTATGCTGACAGTGCTGTTTTATGTGCTGTTGGGTTTAGGCGCAGCACACTTCATTTACGAGCGAATCATTTTGCCGTCCATCCGACTTCATTATAGAAACCAATTGTTTGCGCTTCGTGATGTCGCTAGGAGGAAAATCATTGATGGAGGTTCCGATACTTCCATGCAAGCGGCAACACTTGTGCATGACTCATTGAATAACGCTATCAATAGATTGCATTTACTCACGTTGCCAAACAAATTTCGTGCTCAAAAGCGTATGGCAGAAAACCATGCAATAAGGCAGAAAATTCGGCGTGAGATAGATGTTTTCAAACGCTGTGATGATAGAGAAGTTGTTGATGTACTGTTTAAATCCGGTCGGATACTTGAAAATGTACTGTTATTCAATAGCTTAATGTTATTGCTTTACATGTTTCCATTTGTCCTTGCTGTATGGTTCTGTGTTAGGGTCATAAAGACAGCAAGTAGTTTAGTACAGTGGGTCAAAGGAAGAGATTTAGAGGAAGCTATAATGCTGCTTCCTGATACTCAGGTTGAAAAGGTTGTATACGCATAAAAATCACCCCTTAGGGGGTGATTTTTTTACATGACTTTTGATTAGCTGACATTGTAAATCCGCATGTATCAGATGCATTGTTTTGCATGTGGAAATGGGTGTTTTCACTGCCAGCTATCGCTACATGTAGCAAAAACACGGGCTTAATAAGAAATCATTCTGCCATAAGGCATAACTTCCCCGCGTGCTCAGGTATTGACGTCATAGATATGGATCTTTTTTAATCAAGGTATGGTATTATGAAGATATTTATTAGTTGGTCAGGTCAGGACAGCCTGGAGATAGCAAAAGTATTACGGGATTGGATACCGAATGTTATTCAAGTAGCTGAGCCGTACGTATCAGCGGAAGATATTGATAAAGGCACTCGCTGGGCGACTGATATATCAAAGGAACTTGATGACTCTTCTTATGGGATTATTTGCCTTACAAAAAATAATATTAATGCACCGTGGATAAATTTTGAGGCGGGTGCTTTAGGTAAAAAGGTTGATAAGAGCCGGGTTAGTCCTTTCTTGTTTAAAATTAAACCATCTGAGATAACAGGCCCAATATTACAATTCCAGTATACTCGTTCGGATGATAAGAACGATATTTTGAAGTTGATGTTGTCAATAAATAATCAAGCAGGATTTTTGACTGAAGAACGCTTAACTAAAGCTTTCGAGCAATGGTGGCCAAGTTTAGAGCGTGAGTTAGATAACATTCAAGATATTAACCCTGTAGATAAAGATTCCACTAAAAAAACAAAAGGTGATTCGACTTCTGAGATACAAAATCTTTCCAAAATTGTTGAAAGTTTGCTGGATATTAGCCGAACAAATCACCAATTATTGCGTGATCCAGCATCATTATTGCCAGAAGAATATGTTAGCAAAATAATAAACAGGGAAGGGCGTAAAGAAACTGTTTTAAAAATTGTAGCTTCTGATTTATTATCCATGCATCATTCACTAATTCGTGTAAAAAGAAGATTTATTCGCCGTGGTATTGATGAAACATCTAGGAGCGAGTTAATTGAATCATTAAATAAAATGATAATGGATTGTTCTAGAGTAATCGCTCACTTAGATAATTATTGTGGGGCTTCATCAAACAATATGTTCAATAGTGCGCTTAGATTGCGGACCAGAAATTTAATTGACATGATGGATGAGGAGGATGCAGAACGGGATGAAATGGAATAATCAATTTTGACTAATCATAAATAATTTTGCATATATAAACTTATAATGCCGCAGCCGCTATTTTTCAGCGGCTGTATATCGCTTATAATGGGTATGTTATTTTTATTTTGATAAAATCATTAAAATTGTCGATGTTATATGAATGCACATGTATTATTAATGTTAGAAGATTATGCCTGCTTACGGCTATTGTGCTGAATTCAACTATGAACGCATCAGTATTAAAATCGTTCCATGAAATGTTCTTCGTCTACAGCAGATGATGGGCAACGAAAAAATGACGCTGAGTGAGTTGGTCGGGGAGAATTGTTAGAGGTATTTATGGAGTGGTTTAATAATATCGGTCAATCCTGAGTTGCAGCATCACATAGACGATAGGGAATCTCTCCAGTCGTTCTGGAATGGCAGCGTTGAACAACAAGCACAGCGAGGCGTTAGATGCCCATCAGATTGACACAGAGGGTTTATGAATCGCTGGGATTTACTTAGTTTGAAAAATAATATATTTATATGTTTTTGTATTGTGTTTGTTAAGGAGTTTGGATTGAAAAGAAAACTGATTTGTGTTATGGCTTTTTGGGGGGCGTTGCTGGCTGGTTGTAATGAGAGTAATAAAAAAGAAGTTGAGGGTTGTATTGAAAGAGGTGTCCAATATTTTATAGAGATTGGTTCTTACCCTAAATTAAGTGATGGGCGTGATGCTGTGAAAGTTGCTACTGAACGTTGTAATAGAACAATAACGGCTTTCTGATAATGGATTATACGAGCTATATAATAGGACAGCTTCAGGTTGAGGATATTATTGATGCAATTAAAGGCGTTAATAATACTAATGTCATAAAAGATTATGTGCTGCCTGTAGTATTACCAATTATATCTTCTGTGCTGAGTTACTTTATTGCAACTAGGTTGTTTTATCGGCAGGAGTACCTTAAAGCACAAAGAAGAAAGGTAAGCGTTGTAAATAAATGTATTTATGACTACTTTTCTGCAATGACAACGTTGTTGCAAATTAAAGGGAATTATTATGGTGGGGTAAGTATAAGTGAAAATCCTATCGAGAGGGCTTTAGCTTTTCCTGTTGTGGTTTTTTCTGGTGCTCCTCTATCATCAGATTTAAGTGAGTTGGCCTGTATATTGAGTCAAAAGGGAGTAGGGAATAATAGAGAGCCAGCAAAGACTACTAACTGGGGGGATGCTTTTGCTGTTAGTGATATAGCAAGAAGGTTTAACAGCCTATTGGCTGCATTAAATGTTAGGAATGATTTTGATGACACCTATAGAGGAATGATTATTGAATCAACAGGTTCACCTTTGCCTACGATGCGTTTTAAAAATGATGATATTGTTAATGCTATAGGTAGTAATAAGGCAGCTTATTACATTGATATTACTGAGCAAATAATGATTATGATAGATGTTTTGTTGCTTGATATTAATCTGTTGCTCAAAGAGTTGCCATTGTATGCTGAATCGCTGTTTGACAAAAGAGTAATGCAAGAAGATTCAGGGATTCTTAAATTCAATGATTTGCACGAACGTTTTCCTCTACTTATGAAACCTGTAACGCCACCTTCGATTAAACTCATGTCTGATTATTTGGGGTACAGTGAAGATGAGATCTTACGACGCTATCCATACCCGTTCTTTAATATGCATGATTGTGAATGAATGTGCATATGTCAGAAGCCGTTTTTATTGTCAGTTATCGTCAGTGCTGGCGCGCTCTTGGAGTGTTCATGCAACTGCATTAAAACCGCCCCACGAAGCGGGCGGGCGAGGCGGGGAAAGCACTGCGCGCTGGCGGTGGTGATGATTTTATTTTTTCAGCGTCTGAGCGCGTCGTGATGGCGTTTAGATTGTGCGCCGGGGCGTTGGTGTGTCTGCGGGGTGTTTTGTACAGTGGCGAGCGTGTGAGGGCGTGATGACGGGGGTGTAAAAAAGCCGCCCGCAGGCGGCGATGTTCAGCCGTTGTCAGTGTCCAGTGAGTAGTTTTTAAAGCGGATGACCTCCTGACCGAGCCAGCCGTTTATTTCCCGAATCCTGTCCTGTAACGGGATAAGCTCATTGCGGACAAAGACCTTTGCCACTTTCTCAATATCGCCCAGTGACCCGACGTTCTCCGGCTTGCCGCCCATCAACTGAAAGGGGATGCGGTGCGCGTCCAGCAGGTCAGCGGCGCTGGCTTTTTTGATATTAAAAAAATCGTCCTTCGTTGCCACTTCACTGAGCGGGATAATTTTAATGCCGTCGGCTTTCCCCTGTGGGGCATAGAGAAACAGATTTTTAAAGTTATTGCGGCCTTTCGACTTCACCATGTTTTCGCGAAGCATTTCGATATCGTTGCGATCCTGCACGGCATCGGTGACGTACATGATGTATCCGGCATGCGCGCCGTTTTCGTAATACTTGCGGCGGAACAGCGTGGCCGACTCATTCAGCCAGGCAGAGTTAAGGGCGCTGAGATATTCCGGCAGGCCGTACAGCTCCTGATTAATATCCGGCTCCAGCAGGTGAAACACGGAGCCGGGCGCGAAAGGTGTCGGCTCGTTGAAGGACGGCACCCACCAGTAAACATCCTCCTCAACACCACGGCGGGTATATTTTGCCGGTGAGGTTTCCAGTCTGATGACCTTACCGGTGGTGCTGTAGCGCTTTTCCAGAAACGCATTACCGAACACCAGAAAATCCAGCACAAAGCGGCTGAAATCCTGCTGGGAAAGCCACGGGTGCGGAATAAACGTTGAAGCCAGAATATTACGTTTGACGTAAATCGGTGAGCTGTGATGTACGGCAGCACGCAGGCTTTTTGCCAGACCGGTAAAGCTGACCGGTGGCTCATACCATCTGCCGTTACTGATGCACTCGACGTAATCCAGAATGTCACGGCGGTCGAGTACCGGCACCGGCTCACCAAAGGTGAATGCCTCCATTTTCGGGGCGCTGGCGGTCATTGTTTTTGCCGCAGGTTGCGGTGTTTTCCCTTTTTTCTTGCTCATCAGTAAAACTCCAGAATGGTGGATGTCAGCGGGGTGCTGATACCGGCGGTGAGTGGCTCATTTAACAGGGCGTGCATGGTTGCCCAGGCGAGGTCGGCGTGGCTGGCTTCCTCGCTGCGGCTGGCCTCATAGGTGGCGCTGCGTCCGCTGCTGGTTATGGTCTTGCGGATAGCCATAAACGAGCTGGTGATGTCGGTGGCGCTGACGTCATATTCCAGACAGCCACGGCGGATGACGTCTTTTGCCTTGAGCACCATTGCGGTTTTCATTTCCGGCGTGTAGCGGATGTCGCGCGCGGCGGGATAGAACGAGCGCACGAGCTGGAACACGCCGACACCGAGGCCGGTGGCATCAATACCGATGTATTCGACGTTGTATTTTTCGGTGAGTTTGCGGATGGATTCCGCCTGAGTGGCAAAGTCCATGCCTTTCCACTGGTGACGCTCAAGTATTCTGAATTTGCCACCGGCCACCACCGGCGGTGCCAGTACCACGCATCCGGCGCTGTCGCCACGGTGTGACGGGTCGTAACCAATCCATACCGGACGTGAGCCGAACGGATTGGCGGCAAACGGCGCATAGTCTTCCCATTCTTCCAGCGTGTCGACCATGCAGCGTTGCAGCTCCTCAAACGGGAACACCGATGCCTTGTCGTCAACAAATTCACACATGAACAGGTTTTTAAAATCGTCGGCGCTGTTTTCGCGTTTGAGCTGCTCAATGTCGAACAATGTGCAGCCGCCTTTCAGGGCGTCCTCAATGGTGACAATCTGCCGCCACTGGCCGTCCGCACAGAGAAGACCACCGGCAAGGGCGTTATGACTGACGTCGATTTCCACACGTTCGGCGGCGCTGGCGCGTCCCCGGTTGAACAGTTCACCCGACCAGAACGGGTAGGCGTCGTGCGCCAGCGTGGACGGGGTGGAGAAATAGGTCGAGCGCAGGTGACTCTGTGAGGCCATACCTGATGCCACCTTACGCAGTACCTGAAAATTCGGGATCCAGAAAATCTCGTCGACGTACAGGTCGCCGTTATGGCTCTGTGCGGTGTTGGAGTTGGTGCCGAGAAAAATCAGTTTTGCGCCGTTATTGCCCAGGACAATCGGGTCACCGGTCAGGTCAACGTCAACCAGCCGGGCAAAGGCGATGATGTATTCGCGGAACACATACGCCTGCGTTTTACTGGCCGACAGAAAAATCTGGTTATGACCGGTTTTCAGGGCGCGCAGCAGCGCCTCGCGGGAAAAATAAAACGTCGCGCCAATCTGGCGGGATTTCAGGATATCGCGGATGCGGTGCTCAAGCCCGGCGCGATACCAGTGCAACTGATAGTCGAAAGACTGCTCAAAGAAAATCTGCTCCAGCTTTTCGATGGCCTCGTCACTGAAAAAATTCTTTTTCGGTTTGCGACGCCCGCCTTTGTTGCGGTTAGCAACGTTCGGATTAAGGTCTGCCTCGTTGCCGGTCTGACTGTAGCGGTTGACCCGCGCCAGTCGTTCAATCTGGCGTCCGAGCAGGTCAATTTCCTTGAAGTCACCGCCGGTTTTCTGCGGTTTTATGATGAGCTGGGTCAGCCGCGCTTCCAGACTCATTTCGACACGGCTGATGGGGGCAACGCTGTCCCAGCCGTCGCGCTGTTTCCAGCTCTGCACCGTCGGGCGTTTCATCTGCAACATGGCGGCAATCTGCGGCACGGAAAACCCCTGCCAGTACAGCTGCGCCGCCTGACGACGCGGGTCGTGTAAAAGAGTGGTGTCTGTGGTGATGGTCATGAATACCTCGCCGTGATGAATACACGGCAAGGCTACTGAGTCGCGCCCCGCGATTCGCTAAGGTGCTGTTGTGTCAGTGATAAGCCATCCGGGACTGATGGCGGAGGATGCGCATCGTCGGGAAACTGATGCCGACATGTGACTCCTCTAATCACTATTCAGGACTCCTGACAATGGCAAAAAAAGTCTCAAAATTCTTTCGTATCGGCGTTGAGGGTGACACCTGTGACGGGCGTGTCATCAGTGCGCAGGATATTCAGGAAATGGCCGAAACCTTTGACCCGCGTGTCTATGGTTGCCGCATTAACCTGGAACATCTGCGCGGCATCCTGCCTGACGGTATTTTTAAGCGTTATGGCGATGTGGCCGAACTGAAGGCCGAAAAGATTGACGATGATTCGGCGCTGAAAGGCAAATGGGCGCTGTTTGCGAAAATCACCCCGACCGATGACCTTATCGCGATGAACAAGGCCGCGCAGAAGGTCTATACCTCAATGGAAATTCAGCCGAACTTTGCCAATACAGGCAAATGTTATCTGGTGGGGCTGGCCGTCACCGATGACCCGGCAAGCCTCGGCACGGAATACCTGGAATTCTGCCGCACGGCAAAACACAACCCCCTGAACCGCTTCAAATTAAGCCCTGAAAACCTGATTTCAGTGGCAACGCCTGTTGAGCTGGAATTTGAAGACCTGCCTGAAACCGTGTTCACCGCCCTGACCGAAAAGGTGAAATCCATTTTTGGCCGCAAACAGGCCAGCGATGACGCCCGTCTGAATGACGTGCATGAAGCGGTGACCGCTGTTGCTGAACATGTGCAGGAAAAACTGAGCGCCACTGAGCAGCGCCTCGCTGAGATGGAAACCGCCTTTTCTGCACTTAAGCAGGAGGTGACTGACAGGGCGGATGAAACCAGCCAGGCATTCACCCGCCTGAAAAACAGTCTCGACCACACCGAAAGTCTGACCCAGCAGCGCCGCAGCAAGGCCACCGGCGGTGGCGGTGACGCACTGATGACGAACTGCTGACCGGAGGCGTCAGTCAGTCCGGGAAAACCTTCACGATTAACTCTTTATTTCAGGAAAAACTATGCGCCAGGAAACCCGCTTTAAATTTAATGCCTACCTGTCCCGTGTTGCCGAGCTGAACGGCATCGACGCCGGTGATGTGTCGAAAAAATTCACCGTTGAACCGTCGGTCACCCAGACCCTGATGAACACCATGCAGGAGTCCTCTGACTTTCTGACCCGCATCAACATTGTGCCGGTCAGCGAAATGAAAGGGGAAAAAATTGGTATCGGTGTCACCGGCTCCATCGCCAGCACCACCGACACCGCCGGTGGCACCGAGCGTCAGCCGAAGGACTTCTCGAAGCTGGCGTCTAACAAGTACGAATGCGACCAGATTAACTTCGATTTTTATATCCGCTACAAAACGCTGGACCTGTGGGCGCGTTATCAGGATTTCCAGCTCCGTATCCGTAACGCCATTATCAAACGCCAGTCCCTTGATTTCATCATGGCCGGTTTTAACGGCGTGAAGCGTGCAGAAACCTCTGACCGCAACAGTAATCCGATGTTGCAGGATGTGGCGGTCGGCTGGCTGCAGAAATACCGCAATGAAGCCCCGGCGCGTGTGATGAGCAAGGTCACTGACGAGGAAGGTCACACGAACTCTGAGGTCATCCGCGTGGGTAAGGGCGGTGATTATGCCAGCCTTGATGCACTGGTGATGGATGCGACCAACAACCTGATTGAACCGTGGTATCAGGAAGACCCTGACCTTGTGGTGATTGTGGGGCGTCAGCTACTGGCGGACAAGTATTTCCCCATCGTTAACAAGGAGCAGGACAACAGCGAAATGCTGGCCGCTGACGTCATCATCAGCCAGAAACGCATCGGTAACCTGCCGGCGGTACGCGTCCCGTACTTCCCGGCGGATGCGATGCTCATCACGAAGCTGGAAAACCTGTCCATCTACTACATGGATGACAGCCATCGCCGCGTGATTGTGGAAAACCCGAAACTCGACCGCGTGGAGAACTACGAGTCAATGAACATTGATTACGTGGTGGAAGACTACGCCGCCGGTTGTCTGGTGGTGCGTATTTTCATGAAAGGAGATCACTCAATAACTTCCATCGAGATCGGGTAATAACATTTGAACAGATCGCTGAATAACATCGATGGAGATCACT
>JAIJJM010000544.1 GCA_022728415.1 Collinsella sp.
TCCCTCCAGGTACTTTTCTGATACTACCTTTTTGAACTCCAATGAAAACTTTTCCATGCATCCTCAGTTTTTGGTCTGGTGTCTAACCTTTGGGGCGCAGTTCAAAAATGATGGACATTATTTTTGTAGAGCCGGAGGAAACAGACCAGACGGTTTAAATGAGCCGGTTACTTCCAATCAGTAGAACATGTGCTTTTTAATGAGGGAACCGATGACTTTTTCGTGGATTTCCACGGAACGCGAGAAGCAGGTTGTTAAGTTCAATACGTTGCGTGAAGATTTTGCCGGTCAGGTGTTTCTCCTTCGGCACTTCTCTGGCGTAGTTGCTCCGATCATCGCTGGTCACCATGCCGGTACATTCCGTGGCCTGAAAGTGTAAGCCAGCACACCGCCAGTTTTAGTGTTGTTCGCATACCAGAGCCTGTGTTGTTGCGCCTTGCTGCCAACGAAGCTCCACTGCTCATCAGATAAGGGCAACATCAGCGTGATGTTCTGGTGGTATCACGGCCCCCTGCGCCGTTATGTGCCATTTCAACGCTCTGTTCCTTAACGCCGGGTTTTCTGACTTCACTGGAGTAAGCGAGCTGGAAAACACGTTTACATGAGCGACAACGGAAACGCTCATGCCGGGAACAACTATGGCCATGTCGATAAACTTCATCGGAATTACAGCGCGGACAATGAACAGTAACGGTAGCCATATAAAACCGACAAATATGCAACAGATGCAACTTCAGGACAGACAAGTCCAACTCTTCCTAACGATCTGTCGCTACTTCTCCACCTTCTGAAAAGCTTTACCGTTATTACTCACTCCTTCCGTCCTTGACTGGTAAAACAATGAGTCAAATAATTTCGTTTCCCAAACTTCCCCTATTTTTCCTGTAGGGAGTGGGAAAATATCAGAGCTCACAGAACTCATCTGTGCAGATATGAGTCCTGTAAAAAAAAGTCTTTTATCTGCTTTTATAAAATTATAACATATCAATAATATTAATGACTCCCTCTGGGCTGAAAAATTCAGCGATATTAGTAATGATATTCTTCACAATTTTGTATAGCTATGATTCCGCATAATGATTCGTATCTGAATTGGTATAAATCTTCTCAATTATCAGGCGATGTCTTACTGGTTGAACAATTTATACTTATTGGATAATATTATTCTCGCAGTTGTTAAAGGTTTTTGATGTTTCATAACTATCTTTGTATGTTATGGAGGGTGGAATGAAATGTAATGATTACCAGTCAATTAAAAAGGAATTGCGAGAATATGTTAATAAAATACGAGTGAATACTAATTATTTCCGAAGTGATTTTATTGCTGAATGGGCGTTGCTTACTACTATTGCTTGTTGGGGAGCTCCGGAAGGGGGGGTAAGGTTTATATCATTTATGATAACCCTTGCTTTCTTTTCTTCAAAAATATATATACCAAGAAGAAAACGTACAACGCCTGATTTTATATTTATGATGAAGGCGCGAATTATTAATGCTCATTTATTGGATGAACAAAGAATATTTTTAAACAAGAGACTTATTAAGATTCATAGGGTAACAAGAAATACAAATGTTATTTTTTATGTGAGGCGGTGCTGGAAATATATTCTTGGATATTTATTTTTAGCCTTTTCATCAATGTTTTCAATATTTTGGGATCTTAATATTCAGTGGTGATGTTTCTTATTTATAGAGCTATATGTTATTTGAGTATTATATTTTTTACAAAGACTTGTCTTGTTATAGCTAAGTTGTGACAGAATCCCATCTTTATCAAAATATACTTGTGGAGTATAAAATCATACAGTACTGGTTTTATTGGTCATATATTCAGCTGAAATCTATGCAGTGCCTGCAGTGCCTGATGGGCCATAGGTCCATCAGCTCAACGGAGGTCCACACGAAGGTTTTTGCGTTGGATGTGGCTGCCCGGCACCGGGTGCAGTTTGTGATGCCGGAGTCTGATGCGGTTGCGATGCTGAAACAATTATCCTGAGAATAAATGCCTTGGCCTTTATATGGAAATGTGGAACTGAGTGGATATGCTGTTTTTGTCTGTTAAACAGAGAAGCTGGCTGTTATCCACTTAGAAGCGAACGAGACAGTCGGGAAAATCTCCCATAATTTCTCATTATCGTAGTGAACCGCCCCGGGTTTCCTGGAGAGTGTTTTATCTGTGAACTCAGGCTGCCAGATCATCGTTTCCGATGGAAGCATAATAAGCTTTTTCTGCTTCT
>JAIJJM010000545.1 GCA_022728415.1 Collinsella sp.
TGCACCCGCTCTGCGTAATCGACAAGCACGAGGAGTGCGCCGCCAACCCCGACTTTATCTTGACCGTCGATGACCTCAAAGCTTGGGAGGACGAGCACGGTCGTATTCCCGAGGACGCTTTCGTCGCCTTCCGCTCCGACTGGTCCAAGCTCGCCGACCTGGAGAACAAAGACGAGGACGGCCAGCCCCACTACCCCGGCTGGGACCTCGACGCCATCAAATGGCTTGTAGAAGAGCGCAATATCGGCGCCATCGGCCACGAACCGGCAGACACCGACCCCGCGACCGTGACCACACGCGAGAATGCCTACCCCTACCCCGGCGAACAATACATCCTCTCGGTCGACCGTTACCAGATCGAGGTCATGGACCATCTGGACGAGCTTCCCGCCACGGGCGCCGTCATTTTCTGCACCTTCCCCAAGGTCCGCGATGGCGTCGGATATCCCGCACGCGTTTTCGCGGTCTGCCCCGCGGCATAAGCGCACAACGCAATAGTTTCTTTTTCATAACAGCAGCCCCGCGCGCTCACCAAACGCCCCAGCGACATACAATCCATCAGGCGCCCCTTACGCGGGCGCCTTTTATATGGGGAGATGATTCATATGCAGATCAACAAAGTCGCCTTTATCGGCAAGGGCGGCGTCGGCCTGCTCTACGGCAGTATGATCGCCAAGGCCCTCGGCAATGACGCCGTCGAATACGTTATGGATGACGCCCGTTTCGAGCGTCACGCGGGCGATGCGCTCGCCGTCAACGGCAAGCCCTGTGCGCTCAAATCTGTCCGCACCAGCGAGGCAACGCCCGCCGATCTGGTCATTCTTACGGTCAAGACGACTGGGCTCGATATGGCACTCAAGACTATGGAGCGCGTCGTGGGGCCCAATACGCTCATCGCCTCGCTGTGCAACGGCATTACGAGCGAGCAAAAGATCGCCGAGCGCTTTGGCTGGGAGCATACCGTTCTTGGTATTTGCCAGGGCATGGACGCCGTATTCCTCAACGGAGAGCTCACCTTCACCAACACGGGAGAAATCCGCTTTGGCGCGGCGGCCGGTACGGATCCCGCAACCATCACCGCAATCGACGAGCTCTACACGCGTTGCGGCATCGCACACACCGTCGAGGCAGACATCGAGCACCGCATGTGGGCCAAGCTTATGCTCAACGACGGCATCAACCAGACCTGCATGGCTTACGGCGGCACGTACGGAAGCGCCACGAAACAGGGCTCCGAGCAGCGCCGTTGCTTTGTTTCCGCCATGCGCGAGACACTTGCAGTCGCCAATGTCGAAGGCATCGAGCTGACCGAGGCGGACCTGACGCAGATGGTGCGCCTCATCGAGGGGCTCGACCCTGCCGGCATGCCGTCGATGGCGCAAGACCGCGTCGCGCGGCGCAAAACCGAGGTCGAGGAGTTCGCTGGCACCATCTGCCGCCTGGCGGCCAAGCACGATATCCAGACACCGCAGAACGAATGGCTCTATCAGCGCATTCGCGATATCGAGGCAAGCTGGTAGCGCCCGGCTCACCACGTCAACAGACTCAACAGCAAAGCCGCCGCAAGGAGCACTCCCCTTACGGCGGCTTTCATCTTCATCTATAACCAGTAGTCGATGTCCCGACGGTTAGAGCTGCAACTCCGACGCCTGGTCCTCATCGTCGCGACAAAGGACTACACCCGCACTTCCCAGCAGCGCGGCCGCGATCAACGCGCCGACCACGATAGAGGCAGCCC
Source organism: Collinsella sp. (assembly GCA_022728415.1). The sequence goes on from JAIJJM010000545.1 coordinate 1,739, forward strand.
CACAAGACCCCTGCATACCCGCGACGAGCGCGGCCGTAGGACCAAGGCAACCAAGCGTCAAAGCAACGGCGGCAACGGCGATATCTCGAGCGTTCACAAGACCACTTCCTCCACGAGAAAGACCCTATTTCTCATGAACTAGTGTGCCCCGCGTCCATATGCGCGACGTACCGTCACGGTAAGGGCTCTGTTAGCTCAAGCGCATACACAGAACGGGTGTCCCTATGTTGCCCAAAAGCTCGGTAAAGACGCCCGTCCGCCAAATATCCGTGATGCAGAATAATTACCAGCCAGTGTAGTAGTCGGTAGTTCCGGCAGCGCAGCCGGAGTCATAGACCTTGCACTCGCCCTTGGATCCGGTAAACGTGGAGCCTTGGGCTTTATCGCCCGCGGCCACGACGTAGTAGCCATCGGAATCTCGCCAAAAGCCCTCGGCGTCCTGCGTCCATTCGCCCGTGCGGTGGTGATACAACACGTTGCTGCTGTAATAAGTC
>JAIJJM010000546.1 GCA_022728415.1 Collinsella sp.
TTCGACTGGTTGCCGGAGAAGCTCAGGTTGTACGCGTACATGTTCGGCGTGTAATACGTCGTGATCGCATTACCAGGAACCATGTTCTGCAAAATGCTCGGCTCGTTGAACAGCTGGAACGAGCCGATGATGCTGAAGATCACCGTGATCGCCAGGCTGCCGCGCAATTCGGGAAGCTTGATGCTCTTCACGATCTGCCACTCCGACGCGCCGTCGATGCTGGCCGCCTCGTACAGGGAATGCGGGATGGTCGACAGCGAGCTGTAGAAGATGAGCATGTTGTAGCCCGTGAACTCCCACGTCACGATGTTCCCGATACTGGCCAACAACACGCTGGGGGCGAGCACGTCGATGTCCGTGCCCAGGAAATCGTTCAACGAACCCACCAGGCCGTACTTCGCGCCATACACGAAACCCCAGATCAACGTCGACACCACCGCCGGCACCGCGTAGGGCAGGAACGTCGAGATACGGAAGAACCTCGTGCCATGCAGCTTCATCGAATCCAACGCCAGGGCCATCAAAGCCGACAGGCACAGCATGATCGGCACCTGCACGCACGTGAACAGGGCCACACGACCAACACTGCTCCAGAACTGGACATCACCCAACAGGCGCGCGTAGTTCTCGAAGCCGACGAACTTGGTGCCGCCGATCATCTGCTTCTTGAAGAACGAAATATAAACGGCGTACACGATCGGCACGATGAACACGAACACGAACACCACCGCAAAAGGCCACATGAATTTCCATCCACGCCAATCGGCCTTGTGCTTATTCACACGAGCCTTGCCCGAATGCACGGGCGCAGCTGCGATATCGGCTGAAGCCATTCCCAACCCCTCTCCTTCGAAGGTTGACCAAAATGTTTGCGTTATCATCATAACACCATTTGTAACATTGTCCAATCGTGTTGAGTACCGTGTTGAATTAAGGGTTTCTCAGTCACTCTGCTACAATGGTCACGAAGACAACGATGTTATCGTTACCGTAAGCGGCCCTAAGATAAGCGTTGCAAACGAAACACCGACATTAATGAGTCAAGCGAGGGTGAAATGTCGAGGCCAACACAGGTGTCCATGCAAGACATAGCGAAAGCCGTCGGCGTTTCGCCACAGACAGTGTCCCGCGTGGCGAATGGCAGCGATGCGGTGAAACCCGAAACACGCCAGCGTGTCGAAGCTGCAATGGAACGCCTTGGGTATCGTCCGAATTATGCGGCCCGAGCCCTAAAGCACGGCCGCTTCCAGGATATCGGCGTGGTGATGTTCAACACCGCCACGTTCGGCAACGCCCGCATCCTTGATTCTATTGTGGCCAACGCGGCCGATGACGATTATTCAGTCACCATCCAGACCATGCGCCACGGTGCGGAACGCACGCTTTCCGCCGCCATCGATCGCATGCAGCGTCAGCCGGTGGATGGTGTCATCGTAGTGCTGGAGGAACGCATCTCCGATTTCGTCGGATACAAGCCTCCGCGAGAACTTCCAGTCGTGCTCATCTGCGAATCCGCCGCCGACCACTGCCCCACCGTTGACGTCGACCAGTATGGCTGCTCGACCGCTATCGTCGATTACCTGATGAGCAAGGGGCACAAGACCGTCTACCACATTGCCGGACCGTCCACCTCGCGCGCCGCCGAAAGCCGCGCCCGCGGTTGGCGAGAAGCGTTGGAACAAATGGGAGCACGCGTACCGAGCATGTACATCGGCGATTGGTGCGCGGATTCAGGCTACCAGGCCGGCGTGGCGTTGGCCCACGACCCCGACTGCACGGCCATCTACGCCGCCAACGACCAAATGGCATACGGCGCAATGCTCGGGTTGCAGTCAGCGGGCAAGCGCGTGCCCGAGGATGTCAGCATCGTGGGCGTCGATGATTCGCTGGTAGATATGGTTCCGCGCTTGAACCTGACGACCATGAAGCTGCGCTTTGACGACATTGGCGCCACCGCCTTCTCCATGGTCCGCCGTCAATGCGAAGGCGAGAAGATACCGGTCGGCGTCAAAACCGTAATCCCGCCGGAACTGATCGAACGCGGTTCCGTGCGCGACATCAGCTGACGAGCGGCATGTGCTGGCATCCACTGGTACCTGTCAGTGATTCACCCGCCAGTGATCCATAGGCAATTCCGCACCGACCAATCGACTCGGTTGTGCAATATTCTGCACATTTCCAGCTATGTGCAGAATATTGCACACTTTACTATACTGTGATATATTTTGCAC